>CAZJMM010000008.1:0-2492 GCA_964547155.1 uncultured Dehalococcoidaceae bacterium
TTTTACATTGCTTTCGGTATAGTTTTGCTTCTTTATGGAGTCTATCCTCTGTATAACAACCGAAGGTTAACCCGATATTATCTGGACAGGACTAAAAGGAACCGTCTGGCAATTTTTGGTTTAGCCTTCATCCTCTTTCTAATCTTATTAGCTGTAATCGGTCCCTTTTTTACTTTAGACCCAACGGCAGTCAGCTTTGAGGAGAAAAACCTACCACCTTTAGGTTTTACTATCGAGCAGTCAGTCTATGATGCGGAAGCAGGAAAACTGGTAACGGTCTCTGTCCCTGGCACCATCAGACATCTTTTAGGTACTGACAATAAGGGTAGAGATATGTTAGCCATGTTAGTCTCCGGTGCCAGGGTATCTTTGCAAGTCGGCTTATTAGCCACGCTGATAGCCTTAATCTTGGGGACTATCATCGGCGTCATCTCTGCATACTTGGGGGGCTGGGCAGATAATATACTTATGAGATTCACAGATATTATGATGACCTTCCCCTTCTTTCTGTTGCTGGTGTTTATTATCTTCATCTTCGGACCTAATTTGGCTATCATCGTTTTGGTAATCGGACTTACTGGCTGGACAGGTGCAGCCCGGCTAATCAGAAGTGAAGCCCTATCTTTAAGGTCACGTGAGTTCGTTTTAGCTTCTAAAGGTCTGGGTGCGAGTGGTAGTCGTTTGATCTTCGCTCATCTGATACCCAATGTCATCAGTTTGGTTATTGTTATTGCTACCCTATCTATTCCAGGAGTAATCTTGGCTGAAGCGGCATTGAGCTTCATTGGCTTGGGTGACCCAACGGTGCCAAGTTGGGGTACTGTCTTGAAAGCTGGACAGCAGACTTTAGACACCGCCTGGTGGGTCGCTGTGGAGCCTGGGCTCATGCTTTTCCTGACGGTGCTGGCTTTCAACTTTCTGGGTGATGGACTCAGAGATGCCTTTGACCCTAAGAGCGGTCTTTAACCAATGGACATTACTTTATTAAAAGTTACCAATTTGAGAACTTATTTCTTTACCCGACGCGGCGTGGTTAAAGCCGTGGATGGCGTCAGTTTTGAGCTGAAACGAGGTGAATGTCTATGCTTAGTGGGCGAATCTGGCTGTGGTAAGACCGTGACTGCTTTATCTCTCTTGAGATTGATAGATTCCCCGCCGGGGAGGATAGTTGCTGGAGAGGTACGATATGACCGCTTAGACCTTATTACCTGCACCCAGGAAGAGTTGAGGCGGGTTAGAGGCAAAGAAATTGCCATGATTTTCCAAGATTCCCAGTCAGCTTTAAACCCCGTCTTTACTATCGGTGACCAGGTAATAGAGCAGATAAAACTTCACCTGGGCAGTGAGGAAAGGGAAGCACGAAGGCAAGCCATAAGTCTGATGACTGAGGTGGGTATGCCTGACGCTGAAAGGGCCATGGACTACTATCCTCACCATTTGTCTGGGGGGATGAAGCAAAGAGTTATGATAGCCATGAGCTTGTCCTGTGACCCTAAAGTCCTCATTGCTGATGAGCCTACTACTGCAGTAGATGTCACTATAAAAGCCCAAATTATGGACATTTTTCGTATCCTAAAAGAGAAAAGGCAGATGTCCCTTATTTTTATAACCCATGATCTTAGTGTGGTTGCTGAGATAGGAGATAGGGCTATAGTCATGTACGCGGGCAAGCCATGCGAGACTGGGACTGTGACTGAAATTCTGAAGCACCCCAGACACCCTTATACTATTGGTTTAATTAACTGCTTGCCTGATGCCTCGGTCACTACCACCAGGCTAACCTCCATTCCCGGGACACCACCTGACCTTATAGGCCTGCCCCCGGGTTGTCTTTTTCAGCCTCGGTGTCCTCAAGCTATGCCTATCTGTGCTGGAAAAGAGCCCCAGGAGTCGGTTGTCTCCGAAGGGCATACTGTACGCTGCCATCTGTACTGAGAGAACCTTAAATGCAAAATCACAAGCTGTTGGAAGTAAAAGACTTAAAAAAATACTATCCTGTCACTACTGGTTTCTTATCTCGACACATTGGTGATATAAAAGCAGTTGATGGCGTTTCTTTTCACATTAGTGAGGGCGAGACCTTGGGGCTCGTGGGAGAATCAGGCTGTGGTAAGTCTACTTTAGGCAGGACTATCCTCAGACTGGAAGAGCCAACTGGAGGGGAAATCTGGTATAGGGGCGTAGATATTACTAGATTAGATAAGAAAGAGCTTCGCTCTTGGAGGCGAGAAGTACAGATGATTTTTCAAGACCCCCAGGCTTCTCTTGACCCAAGGATGACGATAGGTGCTTCTGTAGGTGAAGCTTTAGCTATTTGTGGTGTTACCGATGAATCAGAGCGGTTTAAAGAAGTGGCCCGATTGTTGGAGAGAGTTGGACTGGAAGCGGAAATGGCGATGCATTACCCTCATGAATTCAGCGGTGGGCAGAAGCAACGCATCGGCATTGCCCGGGCTCTGGCTCTGAATCCAAAGCTTATTATCGCTGATGAA
>CAZJMM010000008.1:2502-18067 GCA_964547155.1 uncultured Dehalococcoidaceae bacterium
TGAACCAGTAAGTGCTTTGGATGTCTCTATTCAAGCCCAAATTCTTAATTTGCTGATGGACCTCCAAGAAGAATTGGAGCTGGCTTATTTATTCATTGCTCATGATTTGTCAGTAATAAGACACTTCTCTCATCGGATAGCGGTGATGTACTTAGGTAAAATAGTGGAATTAGCTCCAAAAGAGGAAACCTTCGGCAACCCTTGTCATCCTTATACTGAAGCCCTTCTTTCTGCTGTCACCACACTTAAAGAACCCCAAAAAACCAGAATTCTACTTCCTGGTGATGTTCCCTCCCCCCTGAGCCCACCTCCAGGTTGCTGCTTTCATACCCGTTGCCACAGAAGGTTGTCTATCTGCGACCAAGAAGAGCCAAGATTTAAGGAAATCATGCCTGGACATCTGGTGGCTTGCCATTTGTATGGCTAACCGCTATAGATTTCTAACTTTGGCGAGCTAACCAGAAATGGCTTGCTATTTCCCTTTCTCTGAGCTTTCCTTTTGGGATTTATACCAGCTCAGCACAATTTCGAATACTCGCTCTGGGTCATCAGTCACATGAAACAAATTCAAGTCAGCTGCTGAAATAAAATCCTTGCCCACCAGAATTTGTTTCATCCAGCCAACCAGACCTTTCCAGTAGTCGGTGCCTACCAGTATTATGGGAAAAGGTTTTATCTTTTTCGTTTGAATTAAGGTTAGAGTCTCAAAGGTCTCATCCAGTGTTCCCCAGCCACCAGGCATGAGAATGAAAGCTGCGGCATACTTCACTAACATTACCTTGCGCACGAAGAAGTAATGAAAATGAAGGGAAATGGTGGGGTAAGGATTTGGGGGCTGGTCGGGCAATTCAATATTAAGACCTATTGAAGGTACGCCAACTTCTGCGGCTGCTTTGTTGGCTGCTTCCATTACTCCGGGACCACCGCCGGTAATTATGGAAAAACCTCGTTGAGCCAGACCACGAGCAATCTCTTCGGTGAGTTTATATAGCTTATCGCCGGGCTTAGCCCGGGCTGAGCCGTAAATGGTGACTGCTGGCTGTATTGGAGAGAGATGGTCAAAACCTTCTACAAATTCCCCGATAATGCGAAACATCCGCCATGATTCCTCTTTAGCCAATTCGTCAATCTCATAAACGGGTCGCATAATTTCCTCCTTATAAATCTTTCACCATGTAGCCGTTGTCTAAACTGTAGCCCCATTCTCGGAAATAGTCCCGAGCCCCGACGCCACTCAGTACCCTTAGTTGGTGAGCTTGGAATTCCTCTTTGACAATCTGCTCAGCTTCTCTCAGTAGCTCTCTTCCTAACCCTTTATGCTGAACAGCTATTAATGTCTCTTCCCCCACTGGGACTTCAGGTCCAAAGATGTGAAGCTCACGGACTAAGGCAAAATCTTGCCCCTTTTTCACTCTTAACCTCAGCAAACCAAAAAGTGTTTCCCTGTCATCCTCAAAGGAAAGAAAGATTTCCCTGCCCCCTGAAGCCTGATAATCGATTCTGCGTAGCTGAGGTTCGCCTATCTTCCAGCCATCACGGTAACGATGCCCATATTCTCGGCACCGAATGCAGCGACATCTGACGCCTAATTTCTTCATCCGCCTTTTAATAGCGTCTCTCAAAGACGAGTCCTTTAAGCCAGCAATAATAAACTTACTGGGGATGTCTCGCATTACCCGGGAAATTCTAATATAACTGGGAACCAGAGCCTTAATCTTTACCATTAGGTCTATCATTTCTTCCGCAGGATATGGCTGATAACGATGGTCGTAGTACCATCTTTCTAGTTCAGTACCAGCTACCACTAAGGTGGGATAAAGCTTCAGACCGTCTGGTCTGAAGCTTTCATCAGAAAATAGTTGCTGTGATAATTCGAGGTCATGGTCGGGGGTGGAGCCAGGTAAACCGGGCATCCAGTGGTAGTAGACTTTAAAGCCACAATTCTTAAGCGCCCGTGTAGCGTTTATTACTTCGGTTATTGTGTGCCCCCGTCTCACCAGGCGGTAGATATTATCATCCAGAGTTTGCACTCCCAGTTCAACCCGGGTTGTGCCAAACTCCATCATCCGTCTTATCTCCCGGTCGCCACACCAGTCAGGTCTGGTCTCAATACACAACCCAACACAGCGATGTTTAGCTTGTTCGTTTTCCCTTTTAGCTGTCTCCAAATCTGGAGATGAGTTGCCGTTTAGAGCGTCGTAGCAGCTCTTTATGAATTGGTACTGGTAGCCTTCGGGATAAGCCAAAAAAGTGCCTCCCATAATGATAAGTTCTACTTTGTCTGTTGGATGCCCCATTTCGGCTAATATTCTGAGTCTGTCTTCAACCTGTCCTTTGGGGTCGTAATCAGACTTACGGGCTCGAATAACCACGGGGGATTCTGAGGTATAACTCTGTGGGGCTTCTGGGTAAGTGGGGCAATAAACACATTCGCCCGGGCAAGGGTTGGGCTCAGCCATAACAGCTACTGGAGTGACGCCAGATATAGTCCTTGAAATTTTCCTCATTCTATGCTTTCCTTACATCTGAAGTTTAGCAAATTTCACTCTCTTTTGTCATTGTGGGGTATGCAGTGCCGAAGTCTTGCTTCGGGGAAAATGAGGAGACTAAGGAGATTGCTTCGCTCGCAATGACAAGCGGGTATTCACAATGAAAGAAGTCTTTGACGAGATAGCTGAAAGTTGGTACCGGGTAAGGCATCATTCACGCTTTAAGCGAGAATTAGAGGAAATAGCCCAACGGTGGTGTGGAGGGCGGCTCCTGAACATTGGCTGTGCTCATGGTCCAGACTTTTTGCCTTTCCGATACGGTTTTGAACTTTGGGGACTGGACTTCTCCAAAGAGATGATGAAGCTGGCACAAAAATATGCTGACAAATTTGACTTCCAAGCCAATCTCGCAATAGCCGATGCTTGCTTTTTACCTTATCGTGAAAATACCTTTGATTGGGTAGTATCTGTGGCTACTTACCACAACATAGCTGGAAGAGAGGCAAGACAAAAAGCCTTTAGTGAGCTTAAGAAAGTCCTAAAGCCTGGTGGCGAAGCTTTTATCACCGTGTGGAACCGGTGGCAGCCCCGTTTCTGGTTTCGTGGAAAAGAATTGAAGATACCCTGGCGTCTTAAAGACAAGACTGTCTATCGTTACTATTATCTTTTTTCTTATCGTGAACTTAAGGGACTGGCAACAGGAGCTGGCTTTGAAGTAGTGAAGATATTTCCGGAGAAGTCTTACCGTGGATTGCTGAAAAATTTCTCTCAGAATATATGCCTACTGATTAGAAAGCCAGCATAGCTGCAAATCTGTGGCATGTTATTTCTCCGAAGAGCCCTCGAGAGATGTTATCTCTTCAGTGATTAATGATAAAGCTATGGGGACAAAGAAGTCCACCAGCTTCGGGTCAAATTGAGTGCCAGCACCTCGCCTTAGTTCCTCTATAGCTTCTTTGTAGGACAAAGCTGGTCGGTAGGGGCGAACTGAAATCATAGCTGCAAAGGCATCAGCTACAGCCAGTATTCGGGCTTCCAAAGGAGCCTCTTCACCTTTCAGATTCTTTGGGTAGCCTAGTCCGTTATAACGTTCGTGATGATGGAGGATGATGGGCAGACAGGGAGCTAATTTAGGCACGTGACCAATTATGGTAACACCGACGCTGCTATGACTCTGAAGCATTTCCCACTCTTCAGCGGTGAGTTTCCCTTTTTTGTTAAGCAATTCATCCGGGATGCCGATCTTCCCGACATCATGAAGTAGTGCCGCAGTCTCGATTATTGCTATCTTCTGCGGAGGTAAACCGGCAGCTTTAGCTAAAGCTTTAGCATAGGTAACTACCAGTCGGGAATGGCGAAAGGTGTAACGGTCTTTGGCGTCTACCGCTGCCACCAGAGCATGAACGGTGCTCAAAGCCATCTTCTCATCACTAATCCGAGCTATGGCATGTTTGATGGGTGACGAGGCTATCTCGGAAAAAATTAAGGTTCGGTTACCACCACTTTGCTTAGCCTGATAAAGAGTGGCATCAGCAGCTCGGACAACATCATCTGGTGTAATCCCATCGGTGGGCCAGGAAGCTATTCCCAGGCTGACGGTTAATGCAATTCCTCTTGTCTCCATGTCTGTCTCAATCTGGGTGCGCACCCGTTCACTTACGATGTGAGCATCTTCAATAGTTGTTTGGGGTAGAAGAATACCAAACTCATCGCCGCCGTAACGAAAAACCAGGTCAACGCCTCTCACCGATTCTTTTACTATCTGTGCCACTTCCCAGAGGAGCTTGTCTCCAGCTCTATGTCCGTAGGTGTCATTGTAATCCTTGAACCGGTCGAGGTCGGATATGATTAAGCAAAAGTTACCGCCGTAACGGGAATGACGTTCAATTTCTTCGCTAAGGCGCTGCTCAAAGTGGCGGCGATTTAATAGCCCGGTAAGCTCGTCCCTGATAGCCTGTGCCCTGATTTCCTCATAAAGTCTGGAATTTTCCATAACCACTGCTATCTGAGCGGCTAACTGATCTAGCAAAGCTACCTGTCTTGCTTCATAGGCATTGGGACGAAAGCTACCGATTATTAAGGCTCCGATAGCTTCTCCCTTGGAAATCAAAGGCACATAAAGAATAGACCTGATACCGGCTTTAAGGTGAACTTCGCCCGTCCAGAATTTGTGTCGCTGTGACAGGTCTTTTTCTATTAATGTTTTCTTGGTCTTAGTCACGTAAGCTGTGCCTGTCCCTTTGAGGGGCATTGTTTCTCCTTGTTTCCATTCGGAGGTTGCCAAACTTGTCAGAGCAACGAGGTGCAGATTGTCACCTTCAATTAGAGCTATTGATGCCCAATCAGCGTCCATCACCTTTCTCAACTCTGCGATGAATCTTTCATATACCTCATTCATATTGAGGCTGGAAGTAATTATCTGGGTCAGCCGGTTAATCAGGCGCAAATCATCCGTTATTGCTTTACTTTCGGTATAAAGTTGGGCATTATCAATCATTATGGCTGCCTGGCCAGAAACGAATCGCAAAAGTTCTAAGTCATCAATATCGTAGGTATTCCTCGACTTTGCGCGAGTCAGAGCCAGAACAGCTACCAGTTTATTCCGAGCCAAAAGAGGCACAAATAGTTCAATGTCAGCAGACTCAACGGCTTTCCTCTCCTGTTGCCACAGGCTCGTGAATTCAGGGAGGACATCCAGTTCCTCTCGTCTTAGGTATTTACCTTCCCGACTTAGCCAGCCAACAATGGGGCTGTCATGCCTCAGTCTTAAAGCGGATGTAGGACTGTTTCCCATCTCGGGAAAGACGAATTGGCTCACAAAATCTCTTTTTCTACGTTCCTGCAAAAGCAGGTAGGCTGACTTGGCACCACTTGCTCCCGCCACCAGTCGAGTTAATTCTTTGCCGATATCTTTAATATTGAGGATACTCTGAGCATGACGACTGGCGTCAAACGCTATTTCTCGATAGTCTAATCTTTCGCCATACAGAATTCGGTCAGCTAACCGGGTAAGGAAACGCTGCATGGGATACCAGAAACTTCCCATTAGAGCGGCTGTTATTACTATTGCCACGAATAGGGTAATGAAGTTCAAGACAAGACCAAAACCATAATAAAGGGTACTAAGTACGACA
The DNA here is from genome assembly GCA_964547155.1 of uncultured Dehalococcoidaceae bacterium. Classification (GTDB taxonomy): domain Bacteria; phylum Chloroflexota; class Dehalococcoidia; order GIF9; family DYGU01; genus CAZJMM01. Next base: position 8,126 of record CAZJMM010000008.1, read on the forward strand.
AGGAAGGCCCCCGCAACTGCAATAGCAGTGCCTAAGTATGCCAAGCTACGCCGGGCGACAAATTTAACGCTAACTAATTCGTACCTGAGCGTGGCGTAGGTCAGAATACCAGCATTGAGCGCGTTGCCAGCATGGTCTATGGGATAGCCTCTGAAGAGGGGCACTAAATTGGTCGAATTGAAGAGTACCAATATCGATATGCTAAACAACAAGTAGATTAGTCGATTTTGCTCACCCGGGTCACTAGAGATGCGCAGTTTTTTTGCGAGGGAGAATAATAGCATTCCAGCTAAGAAGAGCATTGGGAAGGCTAACAGCCAGAGGTAGGGACCGTATTCAATAGTTATCGGCTTACCAAAGGTGAAGGAAACGCTTTGAGGGATGTAGCCTAAAGCAGCCAGAATGACGAACAAAAGGGTAAAGCCATAGCCTAATTTAATTCCAAAGCCCCAGGGCTTGTAACCAAAGTTATAACAGAAGAAGTAATAGTGAGTCCCCATCAATGTTACAAAAGCGATAAGAGCTTGCACTAATAGAGTCTTGTACTCAAGAAAGAAGTTGCTGTGAAGCAGGAGGGAGGATAGACTCCATGCCATAGCTGTAGCAAGGTAAAGAGTAAGTAGCTTGTGCTGGCGTTGCCAGGGACGTTGCCGTAGCACTAAGAAAAGGAGAGGGGTATAAGCAATCAAGGCAATGAGAGGAATTACAGAATAGGAACTCATAATTATTTCTCTAATTAATCTCTATATTAGCTTATTAACACAATTATTACCGCTATCTTTGTTCGTGTCAAGAAGGAAAAAAGTGGGATATGCTTCTTACGCAAAAGTGGGACTTTGGTCTCGCCGAGTAGGATGGAGTTTGGTAAAATGGCTTGGAACTGATGAAATACATTTTGCTTGGTTTGCTTGGTTTCGGTTTGGTTTTTCTGTTTGACTGGGTTAGTCTGAAACGCTTGTCTGTAATCAAACCTTTTACTTGGGTAGCAGCTCTGGCTTTACTTGTCTACGCTATTGTGAAACTGAGCCTCGTGACGCCAAAATTGAGCCTGCCGACCTTTATTTTTCCTTTAGGTCTCTGTCTTCTGGTCATCTCAATATTCCTTCTCATTTATTCCCTATTTATTGAGATCCCGCTTTCCACCACTTATGTTACTACCACTGCCAGCAAACTTGTCACTTCTGGTACTTATGCCTTAGTACGTCATCCAGGGGTTCTCTGGTTAGCTTTGGTATTTATCTCTTTGCTGCTCCTTTTTCCATCAGGAATTCTCCTTTTGGCTACTATTGTGTGGCTGGGAGCTGACGTATTTTTGGTATTTGTTCAGGACAGGGTTTTGTTCCCCAAAATGTTCGCCGATTATTCGGACTATCGCCGCCGCACCCCCTTCCTTATTCCCAACGGTGCCAGTTTCAAAGCTTGTTTGAGAACTTTGGGTAAAAAGGTGGTCAATAGCGGATTAAGCTAAGAGTAAAAGATTGGCAGCGATAAGCTGTTAGTTAGAGTCCCCAAGAAAACCGGAGATTTGTCAGAAAGTCAAACAACCGCCACAGTTGGGTCGTGGCGGTTGTTTTAGCTTTGAGGTTTAGTCAATATTACGGAGTAGCTAAAGCTTCAGTCTCGGCGACAGTCTTAACTGCAGGTGCAGCTTCAACTCCGACTCCCAGCGAGGAAAGTATCCTGTCTGAGGGGTTAATATGGGGTGGCTTCAGATGAGCCAAGTCAGCCCCCTCTGCTCGCCGCTGCGAAACGAAATTGGAAAAAGCCCCTTTACGGAGTAAGGTAACTTCTAAGGGCTTCAGACCAAGCATAGCTTCCAGTTTAGCGTAGTCACTATCAAGTATGCCGAGTTGCTCATGAATTGCTGCTGCTACCTGTGACTCAGATGCGGCATAGTCATCTTTGAGCTCAAGATAGATATGTAGCGCTGGTGTCTCTCCGACCTCTTTCCGTGCTGTCCAGTCTTCGTAGCGAATGTTTGCATTTTCTATAGCATGCCAAATAGTTTTCTCGGTAAGGCGAGTAAAGCCGGCAATGTCAATAAGGTCATCAGCCCGGCTTTCAAAAACCATCTGGGGGATGTCAATGCCCAACTTCTTGTTTTGTAAGGAGGCTATCCTGATCATATCACCAACCCGGTATCTGACAAAGATACCACCGTGCAGATTAGTGATGACAATTTCGTACTTATCGCCGGCTTTCAGTTCGTTTAGCAATACTGTCTTCGGTTGATAAGTAGGGTCTAATTGCCATTTGAAATATTCTTTTTCCGGGATGAATTCGAGAAAGTTGAGAGTGGGGACAAAAGTCATAGTATCATAGTCCCAGGTCTGCATAGCCATGGTGCCAACTTCACTGCCCGCGTAAGCATCCAGCGGGTATTTTCCCCATAGGTATTTGATTTTCTCTTTGTAGATGGAACTATCAGTGCCACCAATAACTATTGCTTTCAGGGACCATAAATCCTTAGGCAACAAAGGACGCCCGGCTGATTTGCTCTTGGCCATTCCCTTAGCCAAGCGAAGGAGTGCCCGAGGTTGGGAGAGCAAAGGTAGTATATTCACCTTGTTTGACTGGGTGCGGAATTGCTCGCCAATGGCTACCAGTACTCCTGCCAGACCGGAGAAGCCCTCCATGCCTTGAGATAAAGCCTGTCGAAAGCCCTCCCTTATCCGCTCCTCAAAGGTCATAGCATCGGATTCCTCTAACGAAGGTAAGAATTTAATGCCCAGGTGTTCTGCTGTCATTTGAGCCACGTAGCCTGAAGTGTAAGGACGAGGTGCTAAGGCATAAAGGAGCTTCCAACCCTCTCTTATATTGACCTGTCTATCGCCGTTGCAAGTGGCAAAAATCGCTGCCGCAGCGCAAGCTTTACTCCATTCTTCGTAATACCTCTCGCTAACTGGTACCCACTTGTACGGGTATTCTCCAGACCTGCCGGAGGTATGCTGCCAGAAGAGAGGTTTTGCTGGTAGCACAGACTCATTTTTTTCAAGCAACTCAGGGCAATAATCAGCATATGTGGTTAAGGGTACCTCCTCCCGGAATTCTTCAACTGTTTCTGGCATAGCCCCTTGCATTAGTTTCCTTCCCAACTTGCATTTCTTGAGTAATCCCAACTGCTCCATTAATAATCGGTACTGTATTGCCATGAATTGTTCCAAACTCAGGTCAATAAAACCACAACACATCTGCCACATTTCATCGTACCTGCCCTGGCGCAGGAGTTCCCTTATTTTGGACATAATTTACCTCCCAAACCGTATCGGTTTGTAGGTACAACTATGGCAGACAGTATTAGACTTGGGAAGTGATTATGTTATAGAAAATAGTTCTATTTAGATTTGGGAGGGTATTAGTGAGGAACGGATGGGGACGGAAGAGGCGTTCTTTAGAGGCTTTGAGTCTTTGGGGAGGTGGAACCACCAAGGGCTTGTAACCTTTTATCCAGCTCAGCAAACTCCTTTGCGGTAGGTGGCTTGCCTAGCTCCAGCCCATAACTAAGGAAAAACTCCAGAAAGCTGCGGAGCACTTCTTTTAGACTTTGCTCCAGGTTGTGAAGTTCATCCTTAGTAGCATAGTACTCTTTGTCAGTTTTCGCTGGAGTTTCCGTTGGCTGTTTACGAACTTGGCTATCAATAAGGTAATTAATGAATTCTGAATAGCCCATATCTCCTCTGTTTTCGTCTATCCTTTTTGCAACCTCAGCATCTACTATTAACATTCTTTTTTCTGACATAAACAACTCCTCCTTTGTAATTTTAAAGGGGGTAACCCTCAGTGAATTGTATTTCCGGGGCTACCCCCGAAGCTAACACTGAAAAACTTTCTAAATTTAGAAGTCAGCGGGCACCTCAAATTCCAAGACTTCCAAGACATTATCTATGCTCTTGAGTAACTTTGTGCCCTTTTCGGTTAACCGATAGTTAAAATGCGAATTCTCGGCAACTAACCGATCAATAAAACCACGCTCAAGCAAGAACCTCAGGTATTTCTGTAGTTGATAATAACTCATATTGGCGCTGTACATGATTTCAGTCTTACCAGCGCCATTTCCTCCCACCCTGAGCATGTCACCTATTATCTCAATATTACAGCGTCTATGTTTCATTCTTCCCCACCTCTGAATCCGTCTTTAGTACTTTTGACCTATGACTATTGTACTACTTACCTACCCATAGTTGTCAATAGGTTTCAGGTGGAAAATTTATTTCCTTTTGAACAGATTAAAGAACCTGTCTTGGTATTGGTGGAAGAGGTTCCAGCGTCTTAGTTCGGTTATCAGCTTGGGGGCTTGAGACGAATTTTCTCTGACTTCTTCAAAAAGTTCCTCAATGTGCCGCCGGGCATCTTTGGGGACTCCAGCCTCATCTATGTCAAGAAGACCGCTGTCTTCTAATTCAGCTATATTGGTGTATAAGGACCTCCGGGTGAGTTCGTAAGTGAACTTGAGCAGAGACACATCCCATGACTCTTCAACTCCTTTGATAATGGCGCTGAGAGGGTCACGCTGACTGTCTATTCGGGCGTTTATGTTGTCTACCACCTGTTTTAGTGGTCCAGAGACGATATTCATCTCCCGAGCTTCATTCTTGTAGCTGTAGAAGACACCCGGCTCAGTAGGGTATTTCTGTGCCATCAGCTCTATAAACCGCCGCGCTTGCTCAGAGAATCCCTCAAGATGGATAAGGTAAGAGGGGGTAACAATTCGGGGACGTTCCGCAATTACCCTTCCCTCTCGCACTATATTCACGGCTTCTGTCAGCTCGGTCACCAAATAGTAGTAGACGTTAGTGGTGCCGAAAGTAGCCAAACTTTGCTTTGGTGGTCTAATTACTTGAGTATGGGCAATAGCATATTGAATTTTCTCGTCAGTCTCCATAGGTAATCCTTAAATGAATAGCTTTACTGCTTGGAAATTACGTTCCACATTTTGTTTACCCCGTACAATGGCGCCAAACTCGGTACTATGTCCCGGGACTAAGTATTCCACATTGAGCCCGGATAAACGGTCAATGCTTTTTTTGAGTTGAGAAAGACTACCACCGGGTAAATCGGTCCTGCCAATACTTCCGTAGAAAATAACATCGCCGGTGATAAGGACCTTTTGTTCCTGCCAGTAAAGGCAAATAGAACCTGGGGAATGTCCTGGAGTTAGAAGAATTTGGAAGTTAATCTTGTTCTTAGTGCCTAAGCTCAAATTGCCTTCCTTGAGATGGAAGAAAGGGCTGAATTGGGGAATCGTAGCACCAAATAAAGTATAAAGTCTCTCACCCATTGTCTCGCGAAATTCGTCTTCTTCTTTGGACAATGCTATTATGGCTCGACTTCTCTGCAGAAGGAGTTCATTGGCTTCACAGTGGTCAGGGTGAGTGTGAGTATTGATTATTAAACCGGTATCTTCTACTTTGATAGCATCCTGTTCCATAGTCTTGACTAAGTAATCAAAACAAGGTTCCTTAAGCTCGTTAGTAATATGCCCAGGGTCTATAAGTATATGAGGATGTTCACCTCTCAGAACATTAGGGAATATGCAGGTATTGCAGTTATTTCCTCTGCCTTGCCAGATATAACAGTATAAATTGTCTGCTACTTTTACTGACTGGTAACGTGATAGGTAAGCCAAAGTACTTTCTCCACAAACAACAGCAATGTTACTTTGAATCTATTTAAATTATAGGCTAAAATTTGACTAAAAGCCAAATTCGTTATGAATTGTCCTTAGCAGGAGAGATAAAATGGGAGAAATCAAGAGTGCCTGGGAAATTGCCCAGGAGAAAGCTGAAAAGCTTGGTGGGCTGTCAGCCGAAGAGATAAAAAGACAAAAAGATGAAAAAGCTGGTTCCATAGCTAAATTCTTAGCCGAAAAATATTTGGTCAACCCGAACTGGCAGGAATTGGAGGCTGTCAATAATTATGAGGGTGAAGAGAAAGAATTAATCAAACGAGCCATTTTTACACGGTTGGTGGAAGCTATTGAACTGGGGAAAGAAGCCAGGCTTCATGACATAACTAAAGGAATATTAGCTCTAATACAAGGGGAACGAGTTACCAGAAGCTTGGAAGGGATAGAAGAACTTTTTCGAGAATATAGCCAGACAGAGCAAACGGTAAGGCAACAGATAGACCAGGCGGGTAAGGGAGTCCTTCATCGGCTTCGGATTTCAGGCACTGCCATTGGAGACATTAATCCCCAAGCTAAGGAAGAATGGCGGAAGGCTTTGGAAAACTTCGCTCAGCCTTTTGAAGAGAGACTTAATAGCTTCAAACAAGAGTCACTGGCACAGTTGAATTCGTTGTGAAGGTGCCTTCAGGCAGCTTTGGGGTAACTTCGAAAGGCAAGGATGCTGTTATGCCCGCCAAAGCCGAAGGAATTGGACAGAACTGTCCTTACTTTGGTTCTGCGGGCTATGATGGGTACGTAATCTAAGTCACATTCGGGGTCGGGGTGGCTGAGGTTGATTGTTGGAGGCACGACCTGATGGACAAGGGCTAAAATGCAGATAGCCGCTTCAAGAGCGCCGGCAGCTCCGAATAGGTGTCCAGTCATGGACTTTGTGGCTGACATGGGAATGTGGTAAGCCTGCTCACCAAACACACTTTTGATTGCCTGCGTTTCTGACCTGTCATTGAGTAAAGTGGCTGTACCATGAGCGTTTATATAGTCAATGTCTGTCGGGGTTAACTCAGCTTTGTCCAATACTAAGCGCAAGGCCCTGGCAGCACCTTCGCCGTTAGCCACAGGTTGGGTCAGGTGATGAGCATCGCTGGTTGCCGCATAACCTATGATTTCTGCCAGAATAGGGGCACCGCGCTCTAAAGCATGGTTTAACTCTTCTAACACCAATACTACGGCTCCTTCGCCTAATACTAAACCGTCCCGTTCCAGGTCAAAGGGGCGATAAGCTTTTTGTGGTTCATGGTTGCGCTGTGATAATGCCCGAAGAGATTCGAAAGCAGCTACACAGAGTGGCACTATTGGTGCCTCGGTACCACCGGCAATTATGACTTTGGCACTGCCATGCGAGATAATTTCAAAGGCTTGACCAATAGCGTCACTGCTGCTGGAACACATGGAAGAGACACTAAAGTTAACGCCTTTGACTCCCAGAAGGAGGGAGATTTGAATGGAAGGGGCATCACAGGTCATGGTTGGAGCCAGAAAGGGGCTTACTCTGTCTGGACCTCTATCCAAAAGGAGTTTGTGCTGTTCTGAAAGGATGGCTAATCCGGCAACGCAATTACCGAAGATGACACCAGTATCCTCGTTATTTTCAGACTTGATATTTAATTTTGCCTGTTCTATAGCCTGCAAAGTGGCAGCCACAGCAAATTTGGTAAACCTGTCCATGTGCCGGCATTCTTTGCGGCTTATATAGTCAGTTATTTGGAAATCCTTTACCTCGGCGGCAATTTTTGTCTTAAAATTGGTAGTGTCAAATAAAGAGATATGATCGACACCTGACTTGCTTGAGACTAGTGCCTGCCAGGTCTCAGACATAGTTAACCCCAAGGGGGTAACTGCCCCTATCCCAGTAACTACGACTCGTTTCTTTTTAGTCGTTACTTCAGACATTGTCTGGTCCATAAATATATTAGTTTGACATAAACGAACTGCAACGAGAAGTGATTAAGTTATAGAACTTTGTTCTATTGGAGAGTGCTATTAGACAAGATTAGAGGAATTAAGGTTGTGGTTGACGGCTGTAGCCAATACCTTTTATCTTCAAGTGATTTTGCCCCAGTTCAGTAGCTGCCCCGTATTTCTTCAGAATATGCTCTATTAGCCACAGATTAGACTCTATGTGTTCCGTAAGTGTGGGTATAATATATTCGGTTATGCCGTCGGCTAAAGCCGCATATATTATTAACTGGTCAGCTAAATACCTATCCACCGTGGCTCCTGACCCAATGTCTCGAAGGAAATTATCAGCCACATATTTCCCAATGCCCTCAGCTCGTCTTCCTTTTCTGCCAGCTTGGTCGAAACCAAAAAGGCAGTCTCCAGCTTCTGCCCAAATAGCTAAAGCGGCTCCTTCATGAGGAGCAGTGTCATCATAGATAGCTCTTATGTTAGCTTGGTAACCGTGTTGCATAAGCGTCCGGGCACACTCTGTTGCCATCCGGTCACTGACCTTAGCTTGCTTGAGGTGCGAGGCAAGAGCAATTCCATTTATTTCTTTGATTTCACCAGGCTTGAGGAGCTTAAGGGGCTTGATTTTACCCTGGACCGGCTTTATATCGAGTCGGATAATTCCACCACCTAGTTCAGCATAACCAGGTCTTTCGATAGTTAACTCGGCTGAAACACCCATTTTACTCAAAGTTGGTAGGAGAACGTGTTGCATGTGGTAGGCTGATGGAGCGAAGTCCTGGAAAAGCCCACCGATAATACGGAAGGTAGTGGCTTTTGGAGCAAAGCAGGCTAACGGTAGCAAAGTCATGGCTAACATGGTAGTTGAACCACCGGTGCCGATATTCCAATCGTAGTAGCCATCCCTAATTCTATCCCCCGGTTTATACCTTATCTCGATAGAGCCTACTTCAGCCCCTTCCACTACCCCTTGGCAGATATCTCGAGAAGCTAAAATTGCCTGGCGATGCTGGTGACGCAAGCCTGGCTTGTCCCGTTTAGCCCGTATATTCCACATGTGAAGTTCTTCATCAAGCAAGGTAGCCAAACTTACTGCATGACGCAGCAGAGTCCCGCTCCCTGACTTAGTTGAGCCATCTAACTCTATCATTCTTATTCCTGTTGAATTATGAAGTTACCTCAGTTAAACTCTTTATACCTTGCCCAAGCCGAAAGTCAAAATAAGAGGCGTCTATTCTACAGCTTTAACTAAACTCCTCCTTGATGCTGGTTTCGGTATAGTCCAACCTTCAGCTCTCATCTGCCAGCGGTTCCACCTCCAGCCTAATTCTGGATTAGAAGAGATATCTGTATATGATGGAGGTGATTTACATTCAATTATAGCTGAAGGGAAGGGAAAAGAGGTAGAAAAGGTGATAGAAGCACTCACAGGTAATATTCCCGATGTCATTGTCAGGTCTACCTCAGCCCAGCCACAGCAATTGCAGGACTTACAGGGATTAAAGCTGTCTTGGCAGGAGTTTGTAACCAAGTTAGGTACCCGGGCTGACTTCATCATGGAGTTCACTTACACCTCTAAAATTGCTCTTGACGCCATAAGAGCCTCAGTAACTCCCACTATTCCCCAGCACCATCTACTCAAACTCATAAATGCTCAAAAAGTAGATGAAGTGGAAGCTGCTTCAGCCTATATTGATAAAGCCAAGAATCTCAAAGAGGAGCTAATCTATAGTCATTATCATTTGGGTAGGACGGCTCTGTTAGAGCATGTGCTGCTTGAGGGTAAAGTGTTGACTATGAAAGGAAGACTCACTGAATTTGATTCAGAGCAGGGCTTAGCTTATATCAAGCGGAGCTTCAGTGGTACTGGAAAATACGATGGTCTTAATGTCTCACAGAAGGAGGGGGACTGGGGTATCATAGAGGCTAAAGAAGGTTCTTGGATATGTAAGCGCACTTACTATCGACAGGATGGTGACCTTATCGGTGAACTTTACAACATAAATACAGGCATCGAGCTATATCCGGATAAAATTCGCTATTTTGACTTAAAGGTTGATGTAGTTAAATGGGCGGAGGGGAAAGTCAAGATGATAGACCGTTCTGAATTATATCAAGCTGTTAAAGATGGTCTGGTGAGTGAGCAGTTAGCCCAAAAAGGACTGGCGGTAGCTGAAGAGCTGAGCCATTCCTTGAAAATGGGATAATCTCTGCCTATTGCTTTTGCTTTAATTTCTGCTGGCACTGGGGATGCCAGCGCTGGAGTCCACAAGCGCTGCAATTCTGGTAGCGACAATCAGGAGTTTCCTTTTCTTGAAGGAGCCGTTGGTATTCCCTTTTGAGGAAGT
>CAZJMM010000009.1:0-16343 GCA_964547155.1 uncultured Dehalococcoidaceae bacterium
AACCCGAGATCGCGTTTATTACTTTATCACCAACTTTTATCAGGGTCATATTCTCATCTTTAGAAATCACATCACCATTAAGAATATTTTCGGTGCCCACAAACTCAGCTACCTCTCGGTTATGAGGCTGGTTGAATATATGACCTGGCGTGCCAACCTGCAATAATTCACCGTTAATCATCACACCAACCTTACCGGCAAGCCTCTGACCCTGTGACATGTCGTGAGTTGCCATTATCACCGATATCCTGTGCTCCTGAAGGATACCTTCTAATACATTCTCGATCTTAGCCGTAGATAGCGGGTCCATATTGGCAGTGGGCTCGTCGAGGAATAGTAGCTGCGGGTCAGTGATTAGTGCCCTGGCAATGGCTACCCGCTGCATTTCGCCGCCGGAAAGCGTTTTGGCGTTTCTCTTTACATAATCCACCATATCTACAAGTTCCAGGACCTCCTCAACCTTCCTTTTAACTTCGCCGGGTTTCCTATGCCTCCATATTAGACCGCAGGCAACATTATCATAAACGCTCATATTGAATACTATTGGTTTTTGCTGAACGTATGACATCATGCGCCGGGCATTTAGTTGCTCTTTCTTAGCCACAGTAATATTTAGACCATTAAAATAAATCTCTCCTGAATATGGTCTATCAATAAGGTCTAAGATTCTTAGAAGCGTGGTCTTTCCAGCGCCAGTAGGTCCGATAAGAGCAAAGACCTCAGACTGGTCGATTCTAAGATTGACATTTTTCAAGACAAATCTATCGCCGTACTTCTGGTTGATATTCACAGCTTCGATTAAAGCCATTGTTACCTCTGCTGAAGCCTATTGAGAACAATATTAATGACGAGAGCAAGTGCAATCAATATTATGCCAAGCGCTATTGACAGCTCAATGTCACCTTTAGATGTTTCCAACGATATCGCTGTAGTCATGACTCTGGTATAGCCTCTGATATTACCACCGACCATCAAAGCGAGCCCTACTTCTGAGATTGCCCTGCCGAAGCCCATTATTATTGCCGAATATATTGCGTATCTGGCTTCCCTAACCACCAATGTAGCTGCTTGAAAATTGTTGGCGCCTGTAGCAATCGCTGTCTCAGGCACTGCTTTCTCAATACTGCTAAGAGCAGCAATAACCAGACCCAGTATGATAGGAGATATTAGTATTACCTGTCCGACGACCATAACCGTAGGAGTGAACAGCAGATTCATAAAACCGAGCGGACCAGCACGTGAGAATAACAGAAAAACGATAAGACCAACGGCTACTGTGGGGATACTATAGAAAGTCTGTATTAAATTGATAAGCACTCTCTTGCCTTTAAAGTTATTCAGATGAATCAAGCTACCCAAAGGTAAAAATATCAAAGTAGCAATGATACAGGAGGATGCTGATATCAACAGAGACCTGCCTGTGATTTCCAGCACCTCCGGATCGAGGGTTACGATTAGTTCAATCGCCCTAAGAAACCCGTGCCATATTTCAATCAATTCAAACTACACCCAAAAACGAATTATAGCTGTGCGGGGGCAGAGGTTGCCACTTTATTATATGACAACCTCTGCCCGAGCTTTTGCATCTTACTGCAGTCTAAGGGACTGGTTTTGAATACTCCTCCACAGTGGGGCAGCCTTCCATCTGGCAACTGCCGTCTGAAGTCGGACGGAAAAGCGGCTTGCCGAATTCAGCTTTGCCATAAGTACCAAGGATATTCTGCACTTCAGGAGAAATAAGCCAATTAATGAATTTGTTGGCTATATCAATTTTGGCAGTCGGTACCTTGTCAGGATTTATAGCCATTACTGCATAAACGTTCAGGAAGGTGGGCTCTTCTGCTTCCACTAATGAAACCAATTTCAGTTTACCTTTGTAAGCAGTGAATGTGGATATGTCTGCCAGTATATATGCCTGCTGCTCACTTGCCATCAAAAGGCAGGGCCCCATTCCCTTACCCGCCTCGATATACCATTTTCCTGATTTCTGGATATCTTCATATTTGTAACCAGCTTTCTGCCATACCCCCTGCTCCTTTACATGCGTGCCTGACTGGTCTCCTCGTGATACAAACTTCACTGTGTCTGGATTTTTGATGCCTTCTTCTGCAATTTTCTTAAAAGCATCTACAGCAGCCAATCCTTTAATTGCTGCCGGGTCAGTCTCTGGTCCGGCGATTAAGAAGAAGTTATAAGCAAAGTATCGTCTATTTATGCCGTAGCCTTCAGCAATGAACTTATCCTCGTCAGCGCGGCTATGGACAACTACAGCATCCACGTCACCACGTCTTCCGTATTCAAGGGCAATTCCAGTACCCGCATAGACAATATCCATTTCCACATTAGCATATTTCTCAAACAGGGGCTCAAGATAATACCATAGTCCCGTGTCATAGAGGCTGGTGGTGGTGGCTATTCTGAACCTGGTTGTGGCTGAGTGTATTGGATATTGCGGCGCTTGTGGTGCAACTTCAGGTGCAGTAGGAGGCGATGGCTGCTCGGTTTTAGCACAGCCAATTAGAGAAGTGGCTAAGGTTATGAGTATCAGTACTAAAGACAGGGCTGTACTTAATCTTTTTCTCAATATGATTAACTCCTTTCAAGTAGAACTCGATAATGTGGTATTAATCGCGGAAACGGGGCATGTGCGTCAAATGGGGTCACTTCGAGGTAACCGTCGGGAGAGAAACAGATTAGTTGGATGTAATATTAACCATATGTAAAAAGAAAACACACCAAAGAGTGATGCGTTTTCAGGCATAAAATAGTATTGCATTTGCCCTCCTTTCCAAACACGGGAGGCATCACCGTTTCCAGTGATACCCTATAGGCTTTGGTCCTTGGGTATAGCCTTTAGGACACAAAACTCGGAAAGCTGTTGGTATTTTAATTCAGTTGTGATTTTGTGTCAAGTTATTTTGCTTGACAGGTCTCATCAACGTTGTTAAACTTTACATTTACTGTTTCGTTGAAAGAGCGTACTCTTTCTATTAGAGCGCGGCCCCGTAGTGTAGCGGACTAACATGCCACCCTGTCACGGTGGAGATCGTGGGTTCGAATCCCATCGGGGTCGCTCCTTCGTTATTTTGCATGTCGGATTCCTCATTTCACAAAAAATTTGCGGAAACCTCTTGACAAATGACAGTTCAGGTATTATAATATCGAGATATATCGTGATATTATCCGATATTTCACCTTTTAAAATATGGAGGTATAAGAATGTTTCGAGATCGAATTATACGAGGTGAGCGTTTTTTCAGAGGGCATTGGAAAGACAGCCCTTTTCAAAAAGGGGACCTGAAGTACGTCGTTTTAGATTTGTTGAAGGGAAAACCGCGATATGGTTATGAGATCATCCGCGCTCTTGAGGAGCAGTCTCATGGTCTATATACACCTAGTCCGGGTGTAGTGTACCCTACGCTCCAGATGCTTGAAGAAATGGGCTATGCCAGCTCACAGGAGCGGGATGGGAAGAAAGTATATACCATTACTGAGGAAGGTCACCAGTTCTTGGTAGAGCGAAAGGATCTGGCTGACGAGGTCAGGAGTCATATTAAACATCGTTGGAGTTTCCGCAATATTGGTAGAATGGCTATGGTAATGAAGGAATATCATGCTCTCGAGCACGTACTTGGTCGTGGTATACGGAGTTTGGACGCCACAAAGGCGCAGCGAGTTCGCGAGATTCTATCCCGCGCTTATAAGGAGATTGAGACCATACTGGAAGAATGAAAAGTGTAGATACGGTGGTTGACTTAAAGTTAAAAGATATGAGCAAAGAAAAGGAGGACTAAAATGGGCTATTTCAGAATATTGGCAGCTATTCCCGGCTTTTTCCTGAGTTCATTCTTTTTCATGCTTCTCTGGGGTGTTATCGCGCCTAAGATTGGCTTGACGAGCATTAATTATCCGACATCTATGCTAATAACCATTACACTCTGGATAGCAGTAGCTCCTTTGGCGGCTGCGGCTAACAGAAAAAGAGTATAAGTACGCAGCGCACTTATTGTAGAAACAGTGAATAAGTCAGGCGGGTTGACTTATTGACCGCATCGCTTTAAACTTTTTGTCCAGAATAAAATTGACTTGAAAATAGGACGAGCGAGTAAATGGAATTTTCAACAAAGATAGGGGCTACCCGACTACTCCTTGGAGTAGTGTTTGGGCTGATAGCGCTAAAAGTAGCGGTTGCCTGGGTCACCGGAAGTATCAGTGTTTTAGCCCAGGCAGCGGACAGCCTGCTTGACCTTTTTGCAGGAATAATTACTTTTTCGGCTGTTCGCATTGCCAGCAAGCCTGCTGACGAAGAGCATCCATATGGTCATGGTAAAGTAGAGGATATTGTAGGTGCAGTGCAGGGTATACTAATTCTTGGAGCTGGCGGGTTAATAATTTATTCGTCCATACGCAGGATAATAGAGGGGACAAGCATTCAGCTGACTGAAGCGGGCATGGGAGTAATGCTTGTTTCCATTGTGATCAGCATATTCTTATCTCGCCACCTGTTAAAAGTATCTCAGGCTACTGACTCGATAGCATTAGAAGCTAATGCGCGTAATATTGCCGCTGATGTCTACTCTGCCTTAGCCGTGCTGGTCGGTCTGTTAGTAGTTCGCTTTATAAAACTCAATATTATTGACCCTATCATTGGTATTGGTGTTGCCCTTTATATCTTGAAGACAGCTTATGATGTACTATTTAAATCGTCTTCAGGACTGGTTGATGTTAGACTACCTTCTGCTCAAGAAGCAGTCATAAAGGATTGCCTGAAGGAACATGAAAATCAAGTGGTCGGCTTCCATGAACTGCGGACACGTCGAGCTGGAAGCCAGCGCTACATTGACCTTCATCTGGTTATGGCAAAAGATATCAGCCTGGAACAGGTTCATGAGGTATGTGACCGAATTGAGCTTGAAATACAGAATAAGCTGCCTAAGACCAATATTACCATTCATGTTGAGCCATGTGACGACCAATGCGAGCAGTGTTCTGTAATCTGTTCCAAAAATCAAAACTGATATTCAAATTCACGACACAGCATTCTGGATAAGTTCAATTCGTTTGATTTTGCTTTCATGGTCAATCTCGATAGCTACCAAGTCAATGCGCCATTGTGAGGGCAAGCCTTGATGGTTGCTGATATAGGTAAGGGCTGAGGTAATTAGTTTCCCCTTTTTGAAAAGAGTTATTGACTCCTCTGGGGTGCCAAATTCTGAGCTGCTTTTAGTACGAACTTCAACAAAGACGAGATAATCACCCTGCTCGGCTACAATATCAATTTCACCCTCTCGGCATTTGAAATTTGTTTCACGAATACGGTAACCATTCTTTTTGAGAAAGCCTTTGGCTAATTTCTCGCCCAGATTGCCGAGTTGTTTTCGTTTCATTGTTCCTGGCAAGCTTTGCTTGCTTCTTTAACGGGGGCGAAGGATAAACGGTGGATTGACGAAGGTCCAAGTTGCTGCAAGCAGGCTAAATGCTCTTTGGTGCCGTAGCCCTTATGGCGGGCTAAACCATACTGTGGATAAGTTTGATCCAGTTCGGTCATAATCCGGTCGCGGGTTACTTTGGCGATTATGGAAGCGCAGGCAATAGACAAACAGATTTTATCACCACGAATTATTTTTTGCTGGCGAGTGGAGAGCTTTGGTATTTTGGTTCCATCAACAAGCAGGAAGTCAGGTGAACGAGGTAAATTCTGGACAGCAGTCTGCATAGCCAGCCAGGTGGCCTTTAGAATGCCTGAAGAATCAATAATGTTGGAAGAGATAATCCCGGTGCCAACAGCGATGGCTTCGCGCTGAATAGGCTCGAGTAGGTTTTCTCGTTGGGCAGGGGTAAGTTGTTTACTATCCCTGACGAGGCTGAGCCAGGGTGAATCAATTCCCTGCGGTAGGATAACGGCCGTAGCCACAACAGGACCGGCTAAAGCGCCACGTCCCACTTCGTCAACGCCAGCGACGAGGTATCCTTGACTCCAGAGTTTATTTTCGTGGTCAAAGTTTGGTAGCTGAGGCATGAATTTGTTCCTGCCCAGAGGTTATTTCAGATTCTTCGATGGTTCCACCTCCAAGCACCTCTTCACCTTGGTAAAAGACAACCGCTTGCCCGGGTGTAATAGCTCGCTGAGGTTGGTCAAAGACTACTTCTACCCAATCCTTATTAGGGAAAATATCAGCCGGCACTTCCGGTGACTTGTAACGTATCTTGGCAGTCATGGTAGTAGGTCCGGTAGGGGCTTTTCCTGATACCCAATTCACTCCTTTAGCCACCAATTTTTGGCTGTAGAGTTCTTCTTCCCTACCGACAACAATCTGATTTAGGTCTGAGTTTATTTTTACGATATAAAGATGGTCACCGGGAGAGGTTACTTGGGTATATCTCTGTCCTATGGTGTAATGGGAAAGCCCCTTGTGTTCTCCCAATATTCTGCCCTCTGTATTGACCGCCTTTCCTGGTATTGGCGTCTGGAAACGATTCAAGAAACAGCGATAGTCGTCATTGATGAAGCACAGGTCCTGGCTATCCTCTTTGTCAGCTACAAGTAGTCCTTTGTCTCTGGCTAATCGCCGAATCTCAGCTTTATGATAGGTACCTGTGGGGAAAAGAAGGTGCTTAAGTTGTTCTTGCCCGAGAGTATACAGGAAATAAGATTGGTCTTTGCTCGGGTCAACGGCTTTGAGAAGATGATAACTGTCGTGGTGATAGGCAATTCTGGCATAGTGACCGGTAGCTAAGTAATTAGCTCCGAGGGCTAAGGCTTGGTTAAGCAGAAGGTGGAACTTTATATGCTGGTTGCAGGCAATACAGGGGTTTGGTGTTCGGCCTTGCTGATATTCATGGCTAAAATAGTTGACTACATATTGCTGAAACTCCGCTTCGAAGTTGAGGACATAAAAAGGTAAATTGAGAGAAGCGCATATTTGCTCAGCATCACGGATGCTTGCTAAAGAACAACAAGGACGGCGTTGATTAATCGTTCCTGACTTTTCCTCACACCACAGGTGCATACTGATACCAATAACATTATAGCCGGCTTCTTTGAGTATGATTGCTGCCATAGATGAATCAACGCCACCGCTTAAAGCGATGACTACCTTATCTTTTTTAGTCATATCTTATTAGAGGTATCCTTTGCTGGATAATAATTGACTTACTTTTTCCCAGATAATTTTACCAATTTTGGCTTTGGGTAGAGTACCGTCTATTACGAGCCAGCGTTCGGGCTCTTTAGCTGCTAGTTTCAGATAACCATCTCTAACTCGTTTGTGGAAATCTAAGTCTTCTTCTTCGAAACGACTGACTTCGTTCTTTCGCTTGCTTCTTGCAAGACCTATTACCGGATCAATATCAAGAAGGATAACCAATTGTGGCCAAATTCCACGGGTGGCAAGTTGGTTTATAGATTCTATTAGCTTCAGGTCTAGCCCGCGGCCGTAACCTTGGTATGCCAGTGAGGAGAAAGCATATCTGTCACAGACAACGGTGTGTCCCTGAGCAAGTTGTGGCTGAATAATTTCAACTAGCAATTGAGCACGCGAAGCTGCAAAAAGAAAAAGCTCGGCCTCGGGAACCATAGGTAACAAGAAAAGTTGCTCGCCCACTGTGGCTTCAAGGACTTTGTCCCTCATTTTTAAAGGCAGGCCCCTGGGCCATTTAACAAAGCTCCGTAGTGTGCGACCTAAAGAGGTACCCCCAGGTTCTTCAACTAAGTGAGCTTGGTAACCTTGTCGGCGCAAGCGTCTATGGAGAGCTTTGGCTTGGGTGCTTTTACCGCAGCCTTCTCCCCCTTCAAAGGTGATAAAAAGACTCAATGACTGCTCCTGGTCTTGTAATTTCTTTAGTTGTCTTGTTTTAGCGAAATTCTGGTCTCGCCTTATATTCTTCTAATCCTGAGACTTTCGGGAGATGACCACTCGCCTCTTTGGTTCCTTCCCCAAACTTTGGGAGACAAGATTATGTTGCCGGGCTAAAATATGTTGTAGACGACGGATATAGGCGCTTTGTGGGCTGAGTTCTATAGATTGCCCACTTTTTACCAATCGAGTAACGGCTTCCGTGGCTTCTTTTAGGGCTCGGGTTATCGGAGCAGTGTGGGGAGGATAGAGAGTACTCAAGCATTGCCTTATATGGGGCAAATTGTTACTTTTTAGAACGTAGATAGGCATTCCAGAAACTTCAGCGTCGCGGATTCTTTGTGGCTTCCGCCGATAATAGTTCCGAGTTGTCAGTAGCAGGTTGGCGTTTTTTAAGTCAGAGACAATTTCCAAAGGGATTTGCCTTTCTTTAGCAGCGTCTTCTAAACGAGACCGGTTGACACCAAAAAGATATAATCTTGGTGGTCTTTCAGGTGGGGTTAATTCCGTTTCTTGCGGTAGTGGAACAGGCATAGCTTTTTCTTTTCTTATTTTGCCACTCTTGTCCAGCCAGCGAACCTCGGCTTGAGGAAACTGACCGCGCAGGATAGCATCTACAGCTTCACTAACGTCGGGGTGAATAGTTACTTTATCTCGTTCTTGGATTTCAACAACTACTTGAAAGGTTGGGGGTGCCTTCCGCTCAAGAATGGATTTTTGAGTTCCCCGCCGCCGGGCTTCTTCATCTCCTAAAGTGACTGTTTGGATACCGCCAACAAGGTCGGAAAGGGTGGGATTAAGTATCAGATTTTCCAAGGTGTTACCATGAGCTGTACCTATCAGTTGCACACCCCGCTCAGCAATAGTTCGAGCTGCTTGAGCTTCGAGTTCAGTTCCTATTTCGTCGATGATGATGACCTGGGGCATATGGTTTTCTACAGCTTCAATCATTACTGCATGCTGCATAGTTGGGGTGGGTACCTGCATCCGTCGAGCATGCCCTATGGCTGGGTGAGGGATATCGCCATCGCCGGCAATTTCATTGGAAGTATCGACAACAATAACTCGTTTTTTCAAGTCATCGGCTAAAACACGGGCTACTTCTCGGAGCATGGTAGTTTTACCTACTCCAGGTCTGCCCAGGAGGAGAACACTTTTGCCTGATTCCACCAAGTCTTGGATGATCCTTACGGTACCAAATACAGCTCTACCAACACGGCAAGTCAACCCAACAATATGTCCTTCGCGGTTACGTATGGCTGAGATACGGTGAAGAGTACGCTCTATACCAGCGCGGTTGTCACCACTGAAAATACCGACACGGCTGGTTAGGTAATCAATGTCTGCTTGATTGACCTCTTGGGGGGCAAGGGTCACTTCCTGGTTGGGATAACGAGCCTCGGGGAAACGCCCTAAGTCCAAAACTACTTCTAATAGTTCACTGCGGTCGGGTTGTTGATATAAGGGTTCACGAATATGGGGAGGGAGGATGGTTAATAGTGCATCTAAATCATCAACAATTACCTTTTGAAAGGACATCTTTTAGGTTTATTTCTCCTTGACCATTTGCAGGAAATAGGCATGGAATCTGGGGTCGTCAGTTAATTCAGGGTGGAAGGCACAAGCCAATACTTTCTTTTGCCTTACTGCTACTGGGGTACCTCCGTTTAATTGACATAATACCATAACGCCTGGCTCTACTTTGTCTATTATTGGAGCCCGAATAAAGACTCCAGGGAAGGTTTCTTCTCCTCCTATGGCCGGAATAGAAAGGCTTGTTTCGAAACTGTCTTTTTGCCTACCGAAGGCATTTCGCTGGACTTCAATACCCAATATCCCCAAAGGCTCTAAGGGAAGGTCACCGGCTTTCTTGGCTAACAGAATCATACCAGCACAGGTGCCGAAAATAGGGAAGTCTCGAGAGGCATACTTTTTTATAGGTTCGTAAAGTCCATAGTCTTTCATTAGTCGACTGATGGTTGTGCTTTCACCGCCGGGAATTATCAGACCATCTAAATCGTTTAGTTCTGATGGTAAACGTACTTCAGCGGCTTTAACGCCGAGGTGACGTAACATAATGGAATGTTCGAGGAAAGCCCCTTGAAGGGCGAGGATACCAATCTTCATAACTATATTACCAGCCTCTGGGTGCTAACAGTTCCTGCGGGGGTATAGTTTTTATATCCAGCCCGGGCATGGCATCTCCCAGGGCTTTAGAGACCTCAGCAATGATAGCCGGGTCATGGTAGTGGGTAGTGGCTTTCACAATAGCTTTAGCCCTGACCTCCGGGTTACTGGATTTGAAAATCCCCGAACCCACAAAGACACCATCGGCACCCAGTTGCATCATTAAAGCGGCGTCGGCTGGAGTAGCTACGCCGCCAGCAGCAAAATTGACCACGGGTAGCTTCCCAGTTTGATGAATCTCCATTATTAGTTCAAGGGGGGCGCCGAGATTCTTGGCTTCAGTAGCAAGTTCATCTGTGGGCAAGGCTTGTAGCTTACGAATACCATCCTGAACGGCTCGCATGTGTCTTACAGCTTCAACGATATTGCCGGTGCCAGCTTCACCCTTAGTCCGAATCATGGCTGCGCCCTCGGCAATGCGTCGCAAGGCTTCGCCCAGGTCGCGACAGCCGCAGACAAAGGGAATTTTGAAATCATGTTTCCAGATGTGGTGGCTTTCGTCAGCCGGAGTGAGAACTTCAGATTCATCAACGTAGTCAACTCCCAATGCCTCCAATACCTGAGCTTCAACGAAATGTCCGATGCGGCATTTAGCCATTACCGGGATGGTTACTGCTTCCATTATAGCCACGATTTTAGCCGGGTCAGCCATTCGGGCTACTCCACCAGCAGCTCGGATATCAGCAGGGACTCTCTCCAGTGCCATCACAGCACAAGCACCAGCCTCTTCAGCAATTTTGGCGTGCTCAGGCGTAACTACATCCATAATAACGCCACCTTTAAGCATCTGGGCTAATCCAACCTTAACTTTCCAGGTTCCCTTTTCCATATGCCCCTACCTCTTTTAGAGTCCTCCTCAGAACTTGTTTAATAGAAAGTGGAGCGCCTTGTAGCGCTCTTTAAGATGTATTCTACTACTGTTCTTGCGCTTAGGCAAGTCAAACTCAGGAACCTCGTTTTACCTCTTCAATTTCCCCTTCTATTTCTTTCAGTTCCTCTTCGAGGTCTTTCTTGTATTCTTCAAGCATGTGAAGATATTGCTCACGGCTGGGGAAGGGTCGGGGACCATACATGAAAAAAAGCCAAAGGGTGGGAAACCAAAATGAAACTTCCAATAACGACGGTGACGCCACATTCTATCTATTTACCTCCTCTCTCAACTTCCATCATTCTATCATTTTTAGATAGGGCGGTGTGCTGGTAATCCAGGGCGCCGGGGATAATCGTGGGGTGTGTGACTAATTTTGTCAATTATTACTAAGTATCTCTGGTCAGGAAGACCTGTCAAGTTTACCTTTTTGACCTCTCGTAATTTACCGCCGAGGATGTTTATGGCTTTAGTAGCTTGGTCTGTTTCCGCCTGAATTTTGCCTTTCTTTTGAGCAATAACCGTTCCACCTAACTGGCAGAAGGGTACAGTCAATTCAACTAAGGTGCGCAATTTGGCAACAGCCCGGGAGAGAGCAAGATGGAATTGCTCTCGATACTGAGGCTGATGGGCTATTTCTTCCGCCCTGCCGGTGATCACTTCTACGTCGTCTAGTCCCAGGTATTGGACGAGGTGTTTTAGAAAAGCTGTTTTCTTGGCTACTGAGTCGAGGAGCACCAAATTTATTTGATTGAAAACTATCTTGAGAGGGATTCCAGGTAGACCAGCACCACTGCCGATGTCGATAACCTTCAAACCTATGGGTATCTCTGTAAGAGCTAAGAGTACTGTCAAAGAATCAACAAAGTGTTTAACTTGTACTTCTTCATATTTGGTTATACTGGTAAGGTTTACCCGTTCGTTCCATTTGATGAGCTCTTCGTAATAAGAGTGGAACTGTTCCAGTTGTTGAGAGGTGAGTATTAAACCTAAATTCTTTGCTCCTTCTGTAAGCTTCTGCATAGACTGGATTATAGCATTATTGAGCACCAATCTTGCAGGTTTGGTAAATACCGGATAATGAGTACACTGCCTTGTCTAGGGATTTTAGAGATGCTATACTGATTGCTTGCATTTATGGTAAAACTGAGTTTAGGCTACAGGAGGCAAAATGAACGAAATAGCCATTATTGGAGTTGGACAAACTGCATTTACGCGTGCCTGTGGCATATCTATCCAGGAGTTATGTTTTGAGGCTTTTAAGGAAGCTGTAGAAGATGCTGGCGTATCTCCTAAAGATTTAGATGGCTCGATAATTTGTTCCGCACCAGAATATGATAGGCAGCGCAGCCCTGCCGGAGTTATTTCGGAGTATCTGGGCTTAACTCCTAAGCCAACTTTTTATTGTGAAACTATCTGTTCTTCTAGTAGTACAGGTCTAAAGGCAGCTTATGCCCTTATAAAGTCTGGACTGCATGATGCTGTAGCTGTCATTGGCTTCCAGAAAATGTCAGAGATAAGCTCGGCTGATGTCCAGGAAAGGATGGGGCGTGGAGCAGATATAATATGGGAATCTACTTTTGGCACTATGATGCCAGCTTACTACGCCATGTTTGCCCGGGCTTATATGAATCAATATGGACTCACGGAGGAGGAGCTGGCGCTGGTGCGGGTGAAAAACTCCCACTATGCCACCCAAAATCCAAAGGCGGCATTCCGTAAGGAATTGACATTAGAGGAGATTTTGAAATCAAGGGTGATAGCTTCGCCGCTTAAACAATTTGACTGCTGTGCCAATGCTGATGGTGCTTCTTGTTTGATAATAGCTTCAAAGAACAAAGCCAAAAAGGCAAGAAGTATTCCTGTTTGGATTGTTGGTATTGGGGCTGGGTCAAGTTCCGTGAACATGACCCTTCGGGATTCAATGATAAGTTTCATATGTGCTCGTGAAGCAGCCAGGCAGGCATACGAGATGGCTGGCGTTGGTCCGGAGGGTATAGATGTAGCTGAAGTCCACGATTGCTTTACCATAGCTGAGATAATTGCTTATGGCGACTTGGGTTTCTGCAAACCTGGGGAGGGAGGTAAGCTAATAAGAGACAAGCAAACTTATATTGGTGGGAAGATACCTATTAATATTGATGGAGGGCTCCTATCTAAAGGTCATCCTATTGGCGCTACAGGCGGTTCACAGGTAAGAACCATTGTTAAACAGCTCCGTGGGGAAGCTGGTCCTGTACAGGTGGAAGGAGCTAAGATTGGGTTGGTTCACAATATTGGCGGTGTGGGGCTCTACGGTAATGTGACTATACTCAGGAGGTGAAAATGAGCTTCGAAAAGTTCGGAAAAGTTAGCTTTGTTGCTGAAACCAAGGCTGCTGATTTCGTGAAGTATTTAGAACAAGGAAAAGTCATGGTTGCTCGTTGTAAAAAGTGTGGCGCGGTGTTTTCTCCACCCAAAATGGATTGTAGCCAATGCCTTTCTAGCGATGTAGAATGGATTGAGCCAAAAGGGAAAGGAAAACTCGTTACTTTTACTACTTTACCTTCGTTTGCACCTACTGGATTTGGTGATGATCTGCCCTATACCCTGGGGTTGGTGGAGTTTGAGGGAGGGGTAAGGATGTTCGGACGAGTGAGTAAGAGCATACCTGAGAATGAACTACGAATAGGTCTGGAGATGAAACCAGTTTCAGTAAGCTTGCCCTCTGAGCGAATCTCTTATGAATTCCAAAAGGCTTGAACTTGCTGTTCTCTTTGTAACTAAGTAAGGAGATAACGATGAACAAAACTTTAACTTTATTTATCGTTTTCATTCTTATTATTGCAGCGGTGCCTTTGGGCAATGCCTCTGCTCAGTCTACTGCTCTGACTGTTGAACCATCATCAGGAACAGTGGGCACGACGGTTACGGTTCGAGGTACTGGCTTTACTGGCAGCCTGGCTACTATTTACTATGACAAATCGATTGTTGCCAGTAAAGTTCGCATTTCCGAGGCCGGAGAATTTTCAGCTATCTTCAACGTTCTGCAAAGCTCCCGAGGTAATCACCAGATTAAGGCTGTTGATAATACTCAACCAAAGAATAGCTCAGCAGAAATTAGTTTTAAAGTGTTGCCCAAGATATGGGTACAGCCAAATGTGGCTCGATCAGGAGCACGCATTGCTGTCATGGGGAGCGGTTTTTCCCAGCTTGAGTCTGGTATTAGAGTGACCCTCGATGGGAAAGAAGTGTCAGCCTCTACTAACGCTGACTTTTCTGGCAGTTGGGGGGTTACTTTCTCTGTCTCTAACGTGTCTAAAGGTGACCACGTCATTAATGCTTCTGGTGAGTCAACCGGAGTTGGTGAGGTAGCTAATGTCGCTCTTATCATTGGTCCGGTGATGAAAATGACACCAGAAAAAGGACCAGTGGGGACTACTGTACAATTTAATGGTTTCTCTTTCAATCCGAGCGAAGACGGCGTTACTATAACTTTTGATGGAGAATTAATTATTTACAACGTGGTGGCTAATCCCGATGGTAGCTGGGAAGTCAAAGTTGATATTCCTGCCAGTACTCCCGGTATTCATGAGATTGGTGCTTATGGTACGTTTACCCCAGCTGCTACTGTTCCTAAACTTAAATTTGAGGTGATTCCAGAAATAAAGGTAACTCCTGATTCAGGAAAGGTGGGGGAAAAGGTTAGAATCAACGGTACTGGGTTTGGTGCCGAACAGACTGTAAAACTGACTATAGGTAAGGTCGAAATTAGTAAAGTTACCTCTGATACCCTGGGAAGCTTTGAGAGCACCTTTCAAATTCCTCAGACTGAGGGAGGGCTAAATAAAGTAAATGCAGTTGATAGTTTGGGCAATTCAGCTCAAGCTGATTTTAATCTCACTGATGCTGAAGAAGCCTCACTTTCTATTCCGGAGGTGTTATCTCCGAAAGGAGGCAGCCAGTTAAGAGTTTTTCCATCGGCATTAGCAGCCGCGGCTGGGCTTGCTAAGAACTTCACGACTCTTATCCCGAAAATATTTTCTTCATCAGCGATAGTTAATTTCGATTGGAGCGATGTAGCTGACCCCGATGGTATGAGCTATGCTCTTCAAATTGCGGGTGCACCAGAATTTTCCTCTCTCCTTCTGGATAAAGAGGGACTGACTTCTTCTGAATACACCTTGTCTGAGACGGAAGCTTTACCGCCTGGAAATTACTACTGGAGAGTAAGAGTTATAGATAGAGCGGGCAATGTAGGACAATGGACAGAGACTCAAAAATTTCAAGTGAGTCTGATTACTACTCGAAGCTTGATGATACTGGTTATTGGCGCAGTAGTTGTTATTGGCTTAATAGTGTTCTTGTGTCTGTTCTGGCGAGCCCGCCGCGCTTACTACCTATGATGAATTTTTAGTAATTTTGCTTATCCTGTAATTGTTGGTATAATATAAACATATTAGCCGAGAGAATATAATTTGCCGCTAGGGGTGCTTGGGTAAAAGTTTGGCTGAGACTCCGTTAAAAGCGGGGAACCCTGGGAACCTGATCTCGGTAATGCGAGCGTAGGAAAGCGGCTTTGGAGACCAGAGGTTTAGCCTTTTTGCCTACGCCTCCTGGTCTTTTATTTTGGAGGAAGAGAATGACTCAGCGACAATTAGCACAAAAGGGTGTTATTTCATCTCAGATTCAACACGTCGCTCAGAGTGAGAGTGTTGAGATTGATTTTATTCTACAGGGCTTGACTGATGGGACGATTGTTATCCCAGCTAATGTTAACCATACCCACTTAGTACCCTGTGGTATAGGTAAAGGATTACGAACTAAAGTTAATGCTAATATTGGCTCCTCTTCAGACTTTGGCACTGTGGACACTGAGTTGGCAAAGTTGCGTGTGGCTATTGAGTCAGGAGCTGACACAGTTATGGATTTAAGTACTGGAGGCAATATCCAGACAGTAAGGCGAGCCCTTGTTGTCGCTTGCCCCTTACCTTTGGGAACAGTGCCAATATACCAAGCTGGGCTTGAGGCTATTGGGAATCATGGTGCTATTGTAAACATGACTGTAGATGAACTCTTTGCTGTGATTGAAGAGCAAGCGAAGGATGGAGTTGATTTCATGACAGTCCACTGCGGTGTTACCCAATCAGCTATTGAAAGACTGAGACGCCAGCGGAGGGTGACGGATGTAGTCTCTCGAGGTGGTGCTTTCCTTATAGGTTGGATGTTGCATAATGAACAAGAAAATCCTCTCTATGCGAACTATGACCGGTTACTGGAGGTAGCTCTTAAATTTGATATTACCTTGAGTTTGGGTGATGGTATGCGCCCAGGAAGCTTAGCGGATGCTACTGACCGAGCTCAAATTGAAGAGTTAGTTATTCTTGGTGAGTTAGTAGAGCGTGCTTGGCAAGCTGGTGTCCAAGTGATGGTGGAAGGTCCAGGGCATTTAC
>CAZJMM010000010.1:0-16110 GCA_964547155.1 uncultured Dehalococcoidaceae bacterium
CCCAAGATATGCAAGAGTCCTCTTACCTCTTCTGTTGGTCGGCGCCAGTTTTCAGTGGAGAATGCATACAGAGTAAGGAATTTTAAACGGAACTCACTAAAAATCTCGATGACACGACGGATGTTTTCAGCTCCAGCACGGTGGCCGTCCAATCGAGGTAGCCCACGTTTTTGTGCCCATCTACCATTGCCATCCATAATAATAGCTACGTGCTCAGGGAAACGGCTTAGCTTGGTGGGAGTCGCCATACTCAACAATTCTCCTGTTTTTAGAGAAACCTACTTAATGAGTTTGAGTATATATGGGGCTGGTTTGTTAACTTTTAAGGTAAAGAAAGATATGATATGCAGATTACTTATTCTATGCCTCTAAAATTTCAGTTTCTTTGTTCCGGCTTATTTCATTTACCTTTTCAATAAAAGCATCAGTGAGTTTTTGAAGTTTTTCTGAAGCCCTCGTATATTCATCCCGTGATGTTTCCTTATTCTTCTCCAGCTCTTTTAACCTTTCCATCCCTTCTCGTCTCAAGTTACGCAATATCACTCGTCCCTCTTCCACCCTTTTGTGTACCACTCTGATCAACTCTTGGCGTCGCTCTTCACTGAGAGGTGGAACAGGGATTCGAATTACATTGCCATCGCTGGTAGGATTAAAACTAAGGTCAGATTTGAGTATTGCTTTTTCAATATTGTGGATAGAACCTCGATCCCAGGGTTGAATGAGAATCAGTTTGGCTTCTGGAATAGTGATAGAAGCAAGTTGACTGAGTGGAGTGGGAACACCATGATAATCAATCCTGATATGGTTGACTAAAGCCGGAGTAGCTCGTCCGGTACGCAAGGTCGACAGCTCTCGCCCCAGGACTTCAACAGCCTTTCTCATCTTTGTGTCTATATCATTGAGAATTTCATTAATCATCGGCTTTAGTACTAGAAACAAGAGTGCCCAAGGATTCTCCACAAATAACCTTGACAATACTGTCGTTAGCCAAAAGGTCGAAGACTATTATGGGGAGATTATTTTCTTGACATAAGGCAAAGGCAGTAGCATCCATGACTTGAAGATGGAGATTTAGAGCTTGCTCGTGGGTAAGATGGTCAAATCTTTTTGCGCCAGGTTTGAGTGTAGGATCAGCATCGTAAATGCCATCTACTCTGTTCTTACCCACCAATAGAACTTCAGCCCCGATTTCAATTGCTCTTAAGGCTGCAGCTGTGTCAGTGGTCATATAGGGGTTCCCTGTTCCACCAGCAAAAATAACCACACGTCCTTTTTCTAAATGTCGAATAGCCCGACGACGAATATATGGTTCAGCAACAGCTTGTACGGTAATAGCTGATTGGGTTCTGGTAACAATTCCTTGCTCCTCTAAAGCATCCTGGAGAGCTAAAGCATTGATAACTGTAGCTAACATGCCAGCATAATCGGCGGTCGCTCTATCCATTCCTTTTACTGCATTATCACTGCCCCGCCAGAAATTACCTCCGCCCACTACTATGGCAACTTGAGTACCGTTTCCAATTATTTGCTTAATTTGTTGAGCGACACGGTTTAAAGTTGAAGGGTCGATGCCGAAGTCCTTTTCTCCGACAAGAGCTTCGCCACTTAGTTTAAGAAGAATCCTTCTATACTTAGGTTGTAACATAGACCTTCAAAGCTTGATACTGAAGAATCCTGTTAATAGCTCAGTTCAAACCGAGCAAACCTTCGTATCTTAATATTCTCACCTACTTTGGCTATTGTGTCATTAATGATATCTTGAACGGTCTTGTTGTCATCTTTGATGAATGGTTGAAGCAGGAGACAGGCTACTTTGGGGTCCGAATTGATATTTGGTGGTATCTCATCCGGTGAGAGAAATTGTGGAGCCGTGGCTGCTATCTGGAGAGCTAAATTGTGGGCAAGCTCTTTAAATTCGGCAGTACGAGCGACAAAATCGGTCTCACAATTAACCTCCACCATAGCTCCAATTCGCCCTCCAGGGTGAATATAGGCTTCGATAACTCCCTCGGCAGTCACTCGTGTTGCCTTTTTCTCAGCCAGCGCTAATCCTTGTTGCTTGAGGATATCAGCAGCTTTTTCCAAGTTCGCCCCTGCTTCTATAAGTGCTTTCTTACATTCTATAATACTGGCGCCGGTTCTTTCTCTGAGTTCTTTTACCAGTGTTACTGTAATTTCCAACAGTACCTCCTAGCTTTTGGTGAAGAGCAGAAAACTCTGATTAACTCTCGTCAGGAGCAAAGGTATAAGACTCTACCGCCTTTTCAGCTTCTCCTTCACCAGGTAATCCGACTTCTTCTATCGTGCTACTCTCTCTAATAGTCTTACCTTCTAATATAGCATTGGCTATTCTGTTACATATGAGCTTGATTGCTTTTATAGCATCATCGTTAGCTGGGATAGGATAGTCAATATCAGTGGGATCACAATTAGTGTCTACAATTGCTACCACGGGTATTCCCATTTTTTTAGCTTCGGACAGGGCTATCTTATCCTTTGTCGGGTCTATGATAAAGAGAGCTGACGGCAAAGTTGTCATTTCTTTGAAGCCACCCATCTGTTTGTCGAGACGCTGAATTTCCTCCTCAAGTTTCAATCTCTCCTTCTTGGGCAGATAATCAAGCTCACCTCTTCCTTTTCTATCTTCAAGGCGTACCAGATAATCAATGCGAGCTTGTATTGTAATAAAATTGGTCAACATCCCACCTAGCCATCTCTGATTGACATAATAAGCACCACAGTTTCTAGCCTCTTCTTCTATTATTTCCTGGGCTTGCTTTTTGGTACCAACGAAGAGGATAGGTTGACCTTTGGCTGCTATGTCTTGAAGAAAGGCACAAGCTTTTTCCAGCATGACCACCGTTTTCTCCAAGTCAATGATATGGATACCATTACGCTGGGTAAAGATATAACTTTTCATCTTTGGGTGCCAGCGGCTGGTTTGATGCCCAAAATGAGCACCCGCTTCCAAAAGTTGTTTTACTGAAATGGGTTCCACCAAACTTAGCCTCCCGAATCGTATGTTACTTCATGGTCAAAAATTCGCACAAGTATAACATATATGATTTCATTACTACAATAACTACAACAGAGGTCACAGTATATAGCGACTGAGATCCTTGTCTTGGACAAGATTACCTATATGTTGCTGTACATAGATAGCGTCAATCACTATTCTTTCACCCGTTTTCTCTGGAGCCAGAAAATTAATTTCTTCAAGGACTTTCTCCATTACGGTATTGAGCCTGCGAGCACCGATATTTTCGATATACTCATTCATTAGTTTTGTCAGGCGAGCAACCTCTTCGATTCCACTCTGAGTAAAAACAAGTTCTACGCCTTCAGTAGCCAAAAGAGCTTGGTATTGTTTAGTTAAGGCATTGCGAGGATCAGTTAATATCTTCTCCAGGTTTTTTTGATTAAGAGGTTTAAGTTCAACACGAAGGGGTAAGCGTCCCTGAAGTTCTGGAATAAGATCAGCAGGTTTATTTTGATAGAAAGCTCCAGCGGTGATGAACAAAATATGGTCAGTTTTTACTGGTCCATACCTAGTCATTACAGTGGCTCCTTCAAGCATAGGCAAAAGATCACGCTGAACCCCTTCACCAGAAATATCTCTGCCTACTTCGATTCCAGTAGTAACTAACTTGTCAAGTTCGTCAATGAAGACAACGCCATTTTCTTGGGCTCGTTCAATAGCTTCTTCAACGACTTGACTATAATCGAGCAATTTGCTGGCTTCGGCTCGAGTTAAAATCCGACGAGCTTCTTTCACAGATACTAATCGTTTTGGGTAATATTTTGGGTGGCTCTTGAGATTATCAATGAAATTGTCAAAGTAATTTCTCGTTCCAGGACTATCTTCACAATAGGAAAATTCAGCTACGGAATCCAAAATTTCAGGTTGGTCTTCAACTTCAATTTCTACCACCTGGTCATCAAGTTGGTGATTTATCAGGAGTTTAGACACCATCTTCTGGTTTAATAAGCCATATTCTTTATTTTTCTCAATTCGAGTTGGATTACCCATTGATAATTGACCTTTAACTCGCTGCCCTCGTTTTCTTTTATTTAACTGCTGGCATAAATAGCTAACTAACTTCTCGTTAGCTATTTTTTCTGCTTTACCCTCCACTTCCTTTACTCTATCTTCATAAACTTTTACAACGCTACTTTCTACAAGTTCAGAAATTATAGAGTCAACATCTCTACCGACATAACCGACCTCTGTAAATTTAGTTGCCTCAACTTTGATGAAAGGAGCATTTATCATGAATGATATACGTCGAGCTATTTCCGTCTTGCCTACTCCGGTAGGTCCAATCATGAGGATATTCTTGGGCACAACTTCTTGGCGTAATTCTGGTGGTAGTTTCTTCCTGCGTTCTCTATTACACAAGGCTATGGCTACAGCCTTCTTAGCTTCTTCTTGCCCGATAATATATTTATCCAACTCTTGAACAATACTTCGTGGTGTAAGTACAGGCATCCATCCTCCCTTATGTTGATACATATTTACAGGCTATCAAAATACGGGGCGTTTCTTATCAGTTTAACACGAGCCTATTTCTTGAGCAACTGTAATATGGAAAAGATAGGGACTTGACAACTAATAAATTTAGTAGTACTATTGTTTTTAGAACAATTGTAAACAAAATTAGGGACTTTTTAGAATGAGAAAGCCTGGTGTTAGTGAGACCAGAAAACGTATTTTGAAATTTATTAAACAATTTGTAGGGGAAAGAGAGTATGCGCCTACTGTCAGAGATATTGTTAAAGGTTGTGGCATTAGTTCTACAGCAGTAGTGCAGCATCATCTAAACATTTTGGAACGAGAGGGACATATACGTCGCGACCCTAAAGTTTTTAGGAGTATCCAGCTCGTCGGGAAGAAAAACATTGTTTTAGTACCTCTACTCGGAACTATATCTGCTGGAGAACCGATACCAGTGCTTAGTCCTGAAACCTGGCGGAGTGAAGCCTTAGAAACCTTGGAACTAACTGAAGAGCTTACTAAAGGCAAAGAAGTTTATGCTCTTCAAGTAAGCGGATTTTCCATGATTGATGCTTTGATTGGTGATGGAGATATTGTCTTAATTCAGCCGGCAAATACTGTAGAAGATGGCGATATGGCTGTAGTCTGGTTAAGAAAAGAACAAGAAGTAACTTTGAAGCGTGTATATAGTGAACCAAGAAAGATTCGACTCCAGCCAGCGAACATGTTTATGAAACCAACATTCCATAAACCAAATAATCTTGAGATTCAAGGTAAAGTAGTCGGAATTATTAGGAAGCTTTGAGTAAGAAAACGGAGGTCCAACAAAATGGCTAAGCTAATGGAAAAACCAGAAGAACTCAGAGTTACGGTCAATGTTGAAGGTATACCTTTAACTATTTTTCGAAATGGAAAGGGGGAACGGGTAACGAAAGTTTATCAACACTGGAAAGTAGCTGAACAGTGGTGGGGAGAAGAAGTTCCAAAGGAATATTTCACTGTCAAAACGAATGCTGGACTGGTTTATGATATTTTCCGAGACATACTAACTGATTCTTGGTATTTAAGCCGAATTTATAGTTGAGTGCATGATAAAATGTGGAATAATGCTTAGTGGTAGTGTAGCTTGAGGAATTCGCACCTATATCCTGCTGCTTAGAAAGCAGCTGCTTTTTGTTTTCACCGCTCACCTATTCTTTTCTAATCTAATAATACCGCACCAATTTCAAAAATTTGACATATTCGGAAGTTCTACTGTAGCATCATCTGAAAACGCCCAAAGTAGAATGATTGTCTTTAAAGAACTAGATATGTTTAGGAGGTTATTAGCTTGAACGTGAGTGGCTATACTGAACATTTCAAGCTGGATAATTACGGTATGAAAAATTTGGGTAATGTTTACTGGAATTTGCCTACTCCTGCTCTTTACGAGGAAATCGTATCCAGAAGAGAGGGGCTCATTTCTCACCTTGGTCCCATTGTAGTCAGGACTGGGCATCACACCGGCAGGTCTCCTGCAGACAAGTTCATTGTTAAGGAAAAATCAAGTCGGGATGCAATCTGGTGGGGTGCTACAAATAAACCGTTCGAAGAGGCAAAGTTTGAATCTCTCTATCATAGATTGCTGGCGTACCTCCAGGGAAAGGATGTTTTTATACAGGATTGCTATGCGGGAGCTGACCCTCAATATTGCATCCCCATACGCATAATCACTGAATACGCGTGGCACAGCCTTTTTGCACGCAACATTTTTATTCAAATCCATGACGAGGAAAAGCTCAGAAGCCATGTACCTGAGTTTACTGTCTTCGCAATGCCTCGATTTCATGCTACACCTGCTATTGATGGCACAGATTCCGAAGCGTTTATTATCGTCAACTTCGGCAGAAAAATGGTTTTGATAGGTGGTACGAGCTACGCTGGGGAAATCAAGAAAGCGGTGTTTACGGTACTCAATTACCTTTTACCTCAAGAACAGGTACTTTCCATGCACTGTGCTGCCAACATAGGGACAGAAGGGGATGTAGCGTTGTTTTTTGGTCTCTCTGGCACTGGTAAGACTACACTTTCTACTGACCTTGAGCGGAGGCTTATTGGTGATGATGAACATGGATGGAGTCCAAAAGGCATTTTCAATTTTGAAGGAGGGTGCTACGCCAAGGTCATTAATATCTCAAGGGAGCAAGAACCTCAAATATACGAGTGCACACGCAAATTTGGCACTGTGCTTGAGAATGTAACAATCGACAGCCGTACGAGGAGACTTGACCTCGATGATGCCTCACTCACTGAGAATACACGTGCTTGTTATCCCATCTCTCACATTGATGGATCAGTCCGGGATGGCATTGGTTCCCATCCTAAAAACATCTTTATGCTCAGCTACGATGCCTTTGGCATTCTACCACCTATTGCTCGGCTTACCCCAGAGCAGGCAGTTTACTACTTCTTGCAAGGTTACACAGCAAAGGTTGCCAGTACTGAGATTGGTCTTGGTAAGGAACCCCAGGCAGTCTTTAGTCCGTGTTTTGGAGCTCCATTCATGGTACTCCCGCCAATCAAGTATGGAGAGTTATTACTTAACAATATAATTCGACATAAGGCGAATTGCTGGCTTATGAACACCGGGTTAATCGGTGGAGGGCTGGCTGTGGGTAGTAGGATATCATTGCCAAACACGAGAGCATTGATTCGTGCTGCAGTCAGAGGTAGCATACTAAAGGTCCCGATGGAGAAGGACCCAGTTTTCGGTTTTCTCTTGCCGAATGTGGTTGAAGATGTGTCTAGGGAAATGCTGAAGCCAGCAAATGCCTGGGATGATCGCCGTGCATATGACATAGAAGCAAGGAAACTCGCAACCAAATTTATAGAGAATTTTGATAAGTTCAGGAGCGATGTTCCTCGGGATATTCGAGACTCAGGTCCGAATTTAGGTCGTGAGCCAGCTATCTATTCCCCGCCCAAATAATCCTTCTTTATCTTGTAAGAATAGTTAACTTTTTAACTGTCCGTAGGGAAAGCAGATTCTTGGTGGCTTTGTGGCGTCCCTGGAGGGATTCGAACCCACGACCCGCTGCTTAGAAGGCAGCCGCTCTGTCCTGCTGAGCTACAGGGACTTAGTTTCAAGTGTAGCATAAAGAGGAAAAGGCAGTAAACAGTCTACTTCTTCCGGTGTGTAGCAGCGTGCCTGCGCCAACAGGTGGAATGGACATAGACGGCACATTGGGCACAATAATAAAGTCTGACTCTAGCTTCTTTACCACATACGGGGCATTTCATCTTCTTTCCCTTTCTCCTCCCTTTTTTGAAGCCTTTCTTCTCTCTTTCCGTGTCGTTTCCTTTTCTTTTGTGGTTAGGCTCTCCACATTTTGTGACTGACGGGATATTAGCTCTCGTCTCCATCCCCACCGAGTACCATCCCAAGTATAAATAGAATTGTGGCAACGATTGCATAAGATAGCAATATTACTGTCACTCTTTTGCTCTATTGGTTTTACTAATCGGTGGCAAGTTGAGCAATATATTCTCTTAACACACAGTTTCAGAGTATTCATCCTTTGTATTTTCTTGATTATTATTTTAGCCTGCTACTGACTATCGTTGATAATTAGCCCCTATTGATGAGTCTTCTTAATTGTATTAAAAAGGAGAGCATTGTCAAGCGAAATGAAAGAAATTTGGAAGCAGCTTGACAATATTTCTTTCTGGCTATTAATATGGAATAACTTTATTTATATGGGTAGTTGCAATGTCATCTATTCTTGCAAGCATTAACCAACCGTCGGATTTGAAGAAGTTAACCTACGCAGAACTCAATCAACTTGCTGGCGAAATTAGGCAGGAATTGAT
The DNA here is from genome assembly GCA_964547155.1 of uncultured Dehalococcoidaceae bacterium. Classification (GTDB taxonomy): domain Bacteria; phylum Chloroflexota; class Dehalococcoidia; order GIF9; family DYGU01; genus CAZJMM01. The sequence continues at coordinate 8,345 of CAZJMM010000010.1, forward strand.
TGATACGGTAACAAATACTGGTGGTCACTTAGCTTCTAATTTAGGTGTAGTAGAACTTACTATTGCCCTACATCGAGTCTTTGACAGTCCTAGCGACAAAATTATTTGGGATGTCGGTCATCAGAGTTATACTCACAAATTATTAACGGGACGGCGACAAGAGTTTCATTCCTTACGTCAGTATCAAGGTTTGTCAGGATTCGCTGACCCTAGCGAATCTCCTCATGACCATTTTATCAGTGGACACGCCAGTACTTCTATTTCAGCAGCTTTGGGCATGGCTGTGGCTCGGGACTTTAGTCATGATGACTATTCAGTAATAGCAGTTATTGGCGATGGCGCTCTTACTGGTGGGATGGCTTTTGAGGCGTTGAATCAAGCAGGACACATAGGTAATAGACTTATTATTGTCCTTAATGATAATAAGATGTCTATTTCTCCTACTGTGGGTGCTCTATCAAAGCTGCTTAACAAATTGTGGTTCGATCGCCACTATGAGGAGGCTGAAGAAAAAGCCCGGAAATTTCTTTCTTCTTTTTCTCTAGGTAAGCGTCTATGGCAAGCAGGCAAAAGACTCAAGCATAGTTTCAAGGGTCTAGTTCTACCAGCAAGCATCTGGGAGGAGCTCGGTTTCACCTATATGGGACCCTTTGATGGGCATGACTTAGAACAGTTAGAAAAGGCATTTAGCCAAGCTCGAGGACACCGTGATAAACCAGTTTTCATCCACGTAGTAACTGTTAAAGGGAAGGGTTATCCCCCAGCAGAAACCGATGCTGTACGATTCCACGGAATAAGTGGTGAGAACAGCAAAGGGAAGGGGGTACCTACCTATAGTGAAGTCTTCGCTCAAACCTTGTTTCAATTAATGCGAGAAAATCCAAAGATAGTAGCTATTACGGCTGCTATGTCTGAAGGAAATTATCTAAGCTTAGTGGCTAAGGAATTCCCAGAGAGGGTTTTCGATGTAGGAATTTGTGAACAGCATGCGGTAACTTTCGCTGCCGGCATGGCAATGAAAGGGTTTATCCCGGTAATAGCTATCTATTCTACTTTCCTTCAGCGTGCTTTTGACCAGATTATCCACGATGTTTGTCTTCAGGAATTACCAGTGGTCTTGGCTCTTGACCGAAGCGGGATTGTAGGCGAGGACGGCAAAACCCACCAGGGACTCTTTGACCTGTCTTATTTGACTTTAATTCCTAACCTCGTTGTCTCGGCACCTAAAGATGAGAATGAACTTAGGCATCTGCTCTACACAGCAGTCAAAGTGGGACGTCCTATGACGATTAGATATCCTCGAGGCTCTGGAGTGGGAGTAAGTCTTGAATCACCTCTACGAGAATTGGCTATTGGCAAGGGAGAAGTCCTCCGTGAAGGAAAAGACATAACTTTAGCCGCTTTAGGTTCAACAGTGGCTCCAGCAATGGAAACTGCTAAACATTTGTCTGATTTAGGAATTGAAGCTACGGTGGTGAATGCTCGTTTTGCCAAGCCGGTCGATTTTGAACTTATTATTGAGGTCTGCAAACATAGTCGGCGTTTGGTTACTATTGAGGAAAATGTCGTCTCAGGAGGTTTCGGCAGCTCTGTTCTTGGAGTATTACTTCAAAAGGGATGTCCTGATTTCAAAATAAGAAATATTGGTATTCATGATCAATTTGTGGAGCAGGGGCCGCAGGATTTGCTTCGCTCTAACTACAATTTGGATTCTCGAGGAATAGTTAAGCAAGTCTTAGCCTTCTTCCCTGAAATAGCCCAATCTACCGCCATCATAAATACAGTCAACAAGTTGAGGACTAAGTAGGAGAATTGGTTCTCCCTGAAGTTTTCGTCCGATACCGCTCCGAGATAGAGACCGAACTAAGTGCTGTCATTAACACCCATCCGTCTCTGTTTGATGTTGTATTGCGTTATCACTTGGGCTGGATTGACCAGTCGGAACTGCCGAGAGAAAGAAAAGCCTCAGGCAAAATGGTGAGAGCCACTCTGTGTTTGGTTAGTTGTCGAGCTTTAGGAGGCGATTATCGCAAAGCATTACCAGCAGCAGCGTCTATAGAGTTAATTCATAACTTTTCTTTGATCCACGATGATATCGAAGATGCCAGTGACGAGCGGCATCACCGAGCTACTGTCTGGAAACTATGGGGAGAGGCTCAAGCCATTAATGCTGGCGATGCCGTGTATGCTCTGGCACATTTAGCCCTACTACGACTGAGAGAAATAGGGATAGCGCTAGAAAAACTCGCAAGTTCTTTAAAGATATTAGATGAGGCTTGCCTTAGACTTTGCGAAGGACAGTATCTGGACATTGCTTACGAAGACCGAATTGATATTACTATCGAGGAGTACCTTAACATGATTGCTAAAAAGACAGCAGCCTTAATGGCAGCCTCAACCTGCCTGGGAGCATCGCTGGCGCTGGAAACAGAAAATGAAAGAATATTGAATAGTTTTTATTCGCTTGGTAAGGAGTTGGGATTGGCTTACCAGATTCGAGATGATATACTTGGCATCTGGGGCTCAGAGAAGAAAACTGGCAAACCTACGGGAGGTGATATTACTAAAAGGAAAAAGACTTTGCCAGTAGTATACGGATTGCAGCAAACTGGAGAAGGGGAAGATAAAGAAAGATTACTTGAAGTGTACCGTAAAGCAACTATAGAAGAATCTGACATTACTAAGGTAATGGAAATTCTCAACAGAGTGAATGCTAAAAGCTATTCCCAAACGTTGGCAGAAAGACATTATCATCAAGCTTTGAAGCATATAAAAGAGAACAAGTTGCCTGCGGAATTGAAGGAGATAGCTGACTTCTTTATTGAACGTGACTATTGAACTAAAGAAGGATAACAATTGTGAAATTAGCCATTACTGGGAAGGGAGGCGTTGGTAAAACAACACTAACCAGTCTTTTAGCTTGGATATATGCCAAAGAAAGCAAAAGGGTTATAGCTATTGATGCCAATCCTGATGCTAATCTGGCAACAGCTTTAGGTATTCCTTTAGCGGAAGCAAGTAGTATAGTTCCTATCACTGAATTGAAAGATTTAATTGAAGAACGCACTGGAGCTAAAGCCGGTAGTTCTGGTGCCTTTTTTAGACTCAATCCGAAAGTAGATGATATTCCAGAGCGCTTCTCTCTGAGGAAGAATGGTATCCAGCTGTTGGTCATGGGCACAGTGAAAAAGGGTGGCTCTGGGTGCATGTGTCCTGAGAGTGCCTTGCTCAGGAATTTAGTTAGCCATCTTCTGTTAGGTAGGTCAGAAGTGATAATTATGGATATGGATGCAGGAGTCGAACACTTAGGTCGAGGCACTGCTAAGGGCATGGATGCTTTCATCATTATTGTTGAGCCAGGACAGCGGAGTTTCGAGACAGCCAGAGCTATCAAACGTTTGGCTAATGACTTGGGTGTTAAGCAGTGTTATATAGTTGGCTCTAAAACTCAGAATGAGGAGGAACGTCAGTTTATCCTCAGTAGCCTATCTGATTTTGAGGTCTTGGGTTTTATTAATTATCATCAAGAAATCGCCGAGGCTGATCTGAGAGGATTAGGGGTGTTTACATCTTCTCCTGAGGCTGTGGCTGAAGCTGAAGAGATAAGGAAGAGGCTGGAGGAGAACCTTAGCAAGAGTAAGATGGAATGAAAAAAACAGTTCGAGATATAGACGTTAGAGGGAAAAGAGTTTTAGTTAGAGTCGATTTTAACGTACCTCTGGATGTCAAGACCGGAGCTATTACTGATGACACTCGGGTCAGGGCTACTTTGCCGACTATTAATTACTTAGTTGAGCATAAGGCTAAAGTCATTTTGTGTTCTCACTTGGGTCGTCCTGATGGAAAAATAGTAGAAGAATTACGGATAGCTCCAGTGGCTAAACGTTTATCTAAGCTTATAAATTTACCGGTACTTGCTGTTTCTGATTGCATTGGACCTGAGGTGGAAAAAGAAGTGGCTAAATTGAAAGAAGGAGAAATTTTGCTTTTGGAAAACCTGCGTTTCTATAGTGAAGAGGAAAATAATGATCCTGCTTTTGCTCAAAAATTGGCGCAATTAGCTGAGATTTATGTTAATGATGCTTTTGGTACTGCACACCGGGCTCATGCTTCTACCGTGGGTGTAGCTAAATACTTACCAGTAGTGGCTGGTTTTCTTATGGAGAAGGAACTGGAAGTTTTTGAGAAAGCTCTAACAGCTCCAGAACACCCCTTTTGCACTCTGGTTGGTGGAGCTAAAATCAGCGATAAGTTAGGGCTTCTGCGTAACCTTATAGATAAAGTTGATTCTTTGCTAATTGGTGGTGGTATGGCGGCGACTTTTCTAAAAGCCAAGGGTTACGAAGTCGGACATTCTTTGGTGGAAAAAGATAAATTAGATTTAGCTCAGGAAATTATGGAGCAAGCTGAGAAAAAGGGAATGACGCTCTTACTTCCCTCAGATGTGGTCGTGACTGAAGAAATAGATGTTAGGGCACCGACGAGAGTAGTTTCAGTAACTGAAATACCGCCAAATTATTCTATTGTAGACATTGGTCCTGAAACTATTAAGCAGTTTGTTGCCGAATTACAGAAATCCAAAACGGTCCTGTGGAATGGTCCAGTGGGTGTTTATGAGATTCCCCAGTTTGCTCAGGGAACTAAAGCAATAGCCCAATTCTTAACCACTTTGAAAGCAACCACTATTATTGGTGGCGGCTCTACTGCTGAAGTTGTTGAGCAAATGGGATTGGGCAACAAGATGACTCACGTCTCAACTGGTGGCGGTGCGAGTCTGATGTTTTTGGAAGGTAAGACTTTACCAGGGGTAGCAGTTCTGTTGGATAAAGAATAATGGTTAGTCATGACATTATAAAAGATATTGCTATCGCATCGCCATCTAAAATAGTAATGCTGGTTATCGATGGTTTGGGAGGACTGCCTGAGTCGAAATCAGGTAAGACAGAACTTGAAATAGCTTCAACACCTCATCTTGATAAATTAGCACAAGAAGGTATTTGTGGACTTATCGACCCTGTGAGTCCAGGGATAACTTCTGGGAGCGGACCAGGACATTTAGCTCTTTTTGGATATGACCCTTTGAAATTTACTATTGGCAGGGGTGTTCTTGAGGCTCTGGGGATAGACTTCGACCTTAAAGACACAGATGTGGCAGCGCGAGGCAATTTTTGCACATTGGATGACCGAGGGGTCATAATTGACCGGAGAGCTGGACGTATTTCAACTGAAAAGTCTCGTCAATTATGCGGGCTGTTAAGTTGTATCAAGTTAGAAAATACTCAGCTTTTTGTATTACCAGTAAGAGACCACAGATTTTTGTTAGTTTTCCGCGGCAATAATCTGTCTGCCGCTGTTAGTGATACTGACCCTCAAAGAATAGGAGTCGCCCCCAATACGGCTATGCCGATTAATTCAGAAGGAAAGGGTACCGCACACTTAGTACACCAATTCGTTGGTATAGCGGCAGAAATATTAAGCCGGCACTACCCAGCTAATATGGTTCTACTTCGGGGCTTCTCGAGATTACCTCATTTCCCTTCTATAAAGGAGACCTTTAAACTGACACCGGCGGCTATTGTTGATTACCCAATGTACAAAGGGTTAGCCAAGTTAGTGGGGATGGAAGTTTTAGTGACTGGGAGTGATATTAAGGAAAAGTTATCCATATTAGCCGAACATTTTAATAAATACGATTTTTTCTATATCCATGTTAAGAAGACTGACAGCGCTGGCGAAGGCGGTAATTTTAAGGAAAAAGTCAAACTGATTGAGGAAATTGATGCTGCTTTGCCAGTATTGACAGATTTAAAGCCAGACGTGATTGTTGTTACCGGTGACCACTCAACTCCAGCTATGCTGAAGGGGCATAGTTGGCATCCAGTGCCTTTACTTCTGCATTCTCAGTTTTGTCTCTCAGACAAAGTTAAGGAATTTTCGGAGCGAGCCTGTGCTTCAGGTGGACTTGGCAGGTTTCCGGCGGTAGAAGTCATGCCTTTAGCTATGGCAAATGCCCTCAAACTAACCAAATTTGGTGCTTAAAAGATGCGTCTCCCATTTATTGCTGGCAACTGGAAAATGAATACTTCTGTCAGTGAAGCTGTAGAACTGGCACGGGATATGCTAATTGAACTCGATAATATTGCTGGAGTAGAAAAGGTGTTATGCCCACCCTTTATCTCTTTAGTACCCATCAAGGATTTAATTAAAGGCTCATCTATAAAACTGGGTGCGCAGAATATGTACTTTGAACAAAAAGGGGCTTTTACTGGTGAGATTTCCCCCATTATGTTAGTTGATTTGTGCCAATATGTAATCTTGGGGCACTCGGAACGCCGTAGCTATTTTGGTGAGACTGATAAGCTAATTAACAATAAAGTAAAGGCTGCCTTTGGACACGGGCTCGTCCCAATTCTATGTGTAGGAGAAAGCTTGAAAAAAAATGAGGCAGGCAAAACCCGAGAAGTGGTCAAACAACAAGTTACAACAGCTCTTAGAGATGTAAATCCGTCAAGCTCCTTAGTGGTCGCTTACGAACCCGTTTGGGCAATTGGCACTGGTAAAGCAGCTACAGCAAAGCAAGCCGTGGCTACTATTGAGTTTATTCGAGATGTTATTGCTACCGTTTGGGACAGGAAAACAGCTCAAGAGGTGCGAATTTTGTACGGGGGCAGTGTTACCCCGAGAAACATTTCAGAATTTGTAGCTGAACCCGCCATTGATGGTGCTTTAGTCGGTGGCGCCAGCCTCAAAGCTGACGAATTCTTAGACATTGTTAGACAGACAACACGAATCAAGAGCAAAGCCAAACCGTGAGAAAAAATGGAAGGTCTAGTCGCTATCATTGGACCTACGGCAGTAGGCAAGAGCGACTTAGCGTTTCAGATTGCCCAGGATTTTGAAGGAGAAATTGTCAGTGCCGATAGCCGCCAGGTTTATCGCTATATGAATATCGGGACTGCTAAACCTTCTCTGGAGCAAAGAGATGTTATACCTCACTACCTGATTGACATGGTTAACCCTGATGAAGTCTTTAGTTTAGCTCTTTACCAAAAGTCAGCTTATGAAGCTATCGGGAATATACAATCTCGGGAAAAATTACCTTTATTGGTAGGCGGCAGTGGTCTCTATGTATGGGCAGTGATAGAAGGCTGGAAAATTCCTGAAGTGCCCCCTAATCACGAATTCAGGTGTAGTCTTGAGGACAGAGCAAAGAAAGAAGGATATTATGTCCTTTATGAAGAACTACAAAAGGTGGACCCGGTAGCGGCTCTGAAGATTACCCCCACTAACTTACGCCGAGTTATCAGAGCTTTAGAAATATACAAGGTAACAGGTTATCCGCCATCCCAAATTTGGCGTAAAGAAATGCCGCCGTTTCCAGTCTTTATTGTTGGCTTAACTACAAATAGAGAGGATTTATACCAGAGGATTGACCTTAGAGTCGACAAAATGATAAAAGATGGACTGGTAGAGGAAACTCAAGATTTGTTATCTATGGGTTATAGCTTGAATTTACCAGCAATGTCAGGCATAGGTTATAAGCAGATAGGGATGTTTCTTCAAGGAAAGTTGGATTTACCTTCGGCGGTTCAACAGATAAAATATGAAACTCATCGGTTTGCTCGACATCAGTTTGCCTGGTTTCATCTCCAGGACAAGAGGATTTGTTGGCTTGAAATAAGTAAAAAGACAAAAGACAAAGTGCGAGAAACAGTGAAACATTTTATCGGCAATCTGAATAAGGAGATAAAAGGTTGAATTTTGTA
>CAZJMM010000011.1:0-7516 GCA_964547155.1 uncultured Dehalococcoidaceae bacterium
ATACATACCTCTTCTTTCACATAAACCCTCTTCATTTCTCTATCTCTCCATCCTTTAGCGGTATATGGCAACCGCTTACCGTATACCATACTGTAACACGTGTTTTTTATTTTGTCAAGGGGTTTTTCGGGTGTTCTTTTATTTTGTAGTTGATATTCCGGGAGAGTAGGGTTTTCTCAGGTTAGCGAAGGAAGATAGCCGTCTTTGTGGACGGCTGCTTCTGGCACAGGTGCCCAGTTCATTACAAATTGCCGGAGTCTAACATCGAGTTCTGGAGGTCAAAAATAGAAAGAAACAGGGAGAGATACGCCCTGGTCAACGAAGCACTGGCTCCCGAGGCTGGACGGTCATCCGAATATGGGGGTGTCAGCTGAAAAACAAAGAGGCGAGCTACTCACAGCCTGCCTCTTGAGTTTCTCGGCAGCCCGCATTGGAAGGATAACGAACTCCTGTTTGAGAAGAAGCAGTTGATTCCGGCTTTGCAGCAGTTGCTTGTATCGTCCCTACAACACATGTCGTAATCACATTGCGATGTATAGTGTCCCCGGCGTTGTATGCCCAGCTTCACCCAGCTAACTTGGTTGTTGGGGGTTAGTAGTCAGCTAAACTGCCAGCGGGAGGTAAAGACAATGCAATTGCACCATGACCCGGATCTACCGCATATTGGCTGAACAACCTAGAGCAAAGGAAATCGAGGTGACCAACAAATCCGGCATAACCTCAGAAAAAAGTTCTCCCTTGACTGGCCGTGACAAGGCCGCTATAAAATTCCTCAGCTACGATCTCAAACCGTGATCCCTACCCCGCACTACCTGGCCAATTTTACAATGAGCGCTTGATACATGTCTGGTATAGATAGTATTCGCTGATAGCACTCCATAGGAAGAGGCTCATCCAAGCAGAGCGCCATCATCGCTTTGCCACCACGCTGTAAACCCAGGCTCACTTGCATCTGACTAATATTGATACCAGAGTCACCTATTATGGTGCCCACCGCCCCAATCATGCCAGGACGGTCTTTATGTTCGGTGAATAACATATAACTATCCGATGGCTCTATTTCCATCCAGCAAGTACGGGAACTTTTTGGACTTAGTCGAAAATATATACTGCCAATTTTACACAAGTTAGAAGAAGAAAAGGTCATACGACGTCAGGGAGATATTAGGGTTTTAGTATAGACACATGACAGGCGGGCTCTGCTGAACTTTAGAAAACCCCAGCTTCGCCAATTCAGCCTTATCTAAGATCGAGCGGTAACCTCGCTTAGCTATGACCTCAAGGGAAATCCCAGATGCCTTAAGATGATCCAGGTGGCTTTTCAATAATCCGAGAATCTCTGCCGAGAAAGGTGAAACCATGGTTCATCAGTTTGTGAACGGCAGCTCAGGTCCTGCATTGCAACTCTTGCCTTCCTTGCCAGTCTAGCTCACGGCAGTTTTCAAGCATTCTTTCCAATGCCACCCTGGGTACAAGAAGACGGCGACCAAAGCGAACCGCTGGCAGCTTCCCAGTTCGCGCTAGCTCGTAGCCGAGACCAGTGAAGATGGTGAGCTAAAAAGAGCCGAGGCAAGACTTTCCAAGATTGAGCGCATGGAGAAAAACCTGCAAAGACTGGCGATCGAGGAGGAAATCTCCTTCGAAGACTTTGTTCTTCATCAACAACGTCTTATTGCACGCTCTGCTATTAGAACTAGTCAGTTCTAATAGCCGGAGACCAAGTCGGCAATTATGCTGTCTATCTGGTCAGAATTGTCGAAAAGCCTGTCATCTATCAACCTGACAATACCGTTATAGTCTATGAAGAAAGTGGTGGGATAGCCACGCCCATACCTTTCACATACCTTACCCTCCGAATCGAGGAGTACGGGAAGGGTCAAGCCAAGGTTATCTAAAGTTTTTTGCACTACTTCGCTGGAATCACGCTCATTTATTGCCAGGACAACCGCTTTACCTAACCATTTATCGCTTACAGCCTGGAATAAAGGCAGTTCTTCTACACAGGCACGACAGGCTATGCCCCAGAACTTAAGCACGACAATTTGACCACGGAAGCTGCTCAAGCTCAAACTCCGACCGTCAAGGGTCGGTAAAGTAAAATCAGGAGCTTCTTTACCCTCAGCAGCCGGTTTTCCAGGTACAATTGGAGGCTGTTCTTCTGTATTTGGAGAAGGTTGATTAGCACAGCTAACAAAGGCAATTGCAGCGAATAAGACTAAAATTGTTGCTAACCTGACAGCTTTCATTATGAAAGGAAATGATAATTAGTCTGGCAAGAGAAGTCAACACGGAGATATGGCAGCTAAACTATGGGGGGTTACCCGGATCCAGAGGCAAATCTGAGATTCCATTTCTTTTGCGCCAATCGTCCTACAAAATAGGCGAGGACGCCAAAGACGAGCCCAGCGACTACATCTAACACATAGTGCTGCCGGGTAAATAAGGTAGATAAAATAATAAGGCTGGCACAAACCCACCAAACCGGTTCATATTTGGGTTTCCAGCGTTTAAGGTAAAGGAGAGACAACACAGAGTAGAACGTGTGACCGCTCGGGGCAGCATTATAGGCTCTATCAGCATGGTAGAGCAGAGCCACAGCCTTTGAAAATTAGAATAACCGCAATCCATAAGGAGCGACGAAGGTTCATATTATAAAGTGCCTGCTTGTCATGACTGTCCTTACCAAGAATGGTAACATAAATTTGCCCTTACAGTAGTCCGGATTTTAAATTTGATATAATCTTTCACAATTGTTTGGGCTGCAACAATTCCAGAAATAGGAGCTACAACAATGGAAAAAGTGGATTACAAGATTGTCAGGACTTTGCGCTGCAGAAATGCCAATATTCCAGGCACACTGGGCAAGTTGGCAACAGCTATTGGTGGTGTTGGGGTAGATATCGGAAACATAACCACGGTGCATTTGGGGCATCATTTTACTGTCAGGGACGTTGAGGTGTTCCTAGACAATGAAGAGCAACTTGCACACTTACTGGATGAGGTATCGAGACTTAAAGAGGTTACTGTACTCGAGGTTAGAGACGATGTACTTGAGCTTCACAAAAACGGAAAGGTCAAGATGACTAGCACTGTTCCCGTTAATTCATTAGAGGACCTCCGCAAAGTGTACACGCCGGGAGTGGCTGAGGTGTGCAAGTTAATCATGACTCGACCAGGCTCGAAGAATATTTACACCAGCATCCCATATTCTGTAGCTATTGTTACTGACGGGACTGCCGTCCTTGGACTAGGAAATATCGGCCCAATAGCGGGAATGCCAGTTATGGAAGGAAAAGCAGCTCTTCTCCAGCAACTGGTAGGTGTTAGTGGAATACCAATCTTACTAAGCACTACTGACCCTGACAAAATCGTGGAAACGGTGAAGCATATTGCTCACACATTTGGCGGCATTCAGCTGGAGGATATAGCATCGCCAAGATGTTTCCTGATTGAGGACAGACTTGAAAACGAACTAGATATTCCTGTTATGCATGATGACCAACAAGGAACTGCTGTGGTAGTGCTTGCCGCTCTGGTCAATGCCTGCAAGCTCACCAATATCACACCACAAGAGGCGAAGATTGGACTTGTCGGTCTCGGTGCTGCTGGTCTTTCTATTGGAAAGTTCTTCTTGAAATACACAGGTAACCCTACGTTGGGTACGGCGAGGACTAAGGCTAGTGTGAGACGACATGTAGAGCAAGGTGGCATAGCATCCAGCTTTGATGAGATCATGCAATCGGCAGATATTGTGATTGCTACGTCTACAGTAGGGGGACTCATAGAACCAAGTATGGTAAGAAAGGGGCAGATTATCTTTGCACTATCAAATCCACATCCCGAAATCATTCCGGAGCTGGCTATGGCATCCGGTGCTGCCCTTGCCGTTGACGGCAGAACGGTTAACAACTTGTTGGGCTATCCCGGAATCTGGCGGGGGACATTGGATGCAATGGCCAACAAGATCAACCATGAGATGTACACAGCCGCTGCCTTAGCCATTGCCGGCACTGCAGCTGAAAGAGAACTTGTCCCCAATGTTCTTGACCCTAAGGTACACTTAGCCGTGGCTCATAGCGTAGCTAAAGCCGCTGTGAAGTCAGGTATTGCTCAGCGACCCCTCGACGACGACTATTTTGAGAACACGGATGTCAAGAAACCGCCGTGGGTATGAAGTCCCCTGCGCGAAATGGCTAAAACCCGAGCCATCTGGAGTCCCACGTAGCTCCTGGGTCGCATTAGGGTGTGCCTGGTTGCTTGCCTTCGCGATGTTCGCCCCGATACTTAGTTTACCACCAATAGAGCACATAATTACGGCGGAGCTATCGCTAACTCACGCTCAAACTGGTCTCCTTTTCAGCCTTCCGATTGCGATATTGGTTGCGATTGCCATACCCAGCGGTCTCCTAGCAGACAGGATCAGCGTCCACAAAGCTGCTGGGATCGGGGCTATTACGATTGCTGGTGGCAGCCTGCTAAGAGGCACCGCTACAACTCCCGGAGCTATCTTCGGCTTTACTGCGCTTTTTGGGGTGGGATTTGCTTTAATCTACCCCAATCTGCCTAAGCTGATAGGTGCCTGGTTCCCGCGGGAAAGGGCAGGTTTAGTCACTGGTATATATACCACTGGCATATCTCTCGGTTGCACTTTACCACTCACCATCACGCTCCCATTCGTCTTCCAGGTAACCAATAGTGTCCAAGGGGTCTTCTATATATGGAGTATCCCGGCGATAGCAGCCACCATTTTATGGTGGCTGAGCGTGAGAGAACCATCTCCGAGCATCCAGCTTAAAGCGCTGGGCAATGTGACCAAGTCGTCTTTCGGGGTATTCTGGAACCGTGATCTCTGGTTGGTGGCTCTCATGCTCTTTGCTAACTGCTTCCTTTTCTACATTTGGGCGGGGTGGGCGCCAGCTTTAATGATGCTAAAGGGGGCATCGCCTGAAATGGCAGCACTCATCGCCTCGGTCAGGGGCTGGGTAAGCCTACCGGTTATTTTCCTCATGCCCTGGGCTAGCTATAAGGTTGGTTTGAGAAAACCGTTTCTCTGGGCTTCAGCTCTCGTGCTGGCTCTGGCATCATATGCTGCAATATATATCAACGTGCCTTTGGGTTGGTTGCTGATGGTTGTTATCGGGATTCCAGTGGGTGGTGCTTTTTCAATGATTCTGGCACTTCCCGTAGAATTAGTACCCAAGGATTCTCTTGGAGTAGCAAGCGGGATGATGCTTTCCATTGGTTACATAGGTGGGCTTATTGGTCCATGGTTAGCGGGACACCTGTTTGACATTACCGGTAACCTTAACGCAGCTTTGTTAGTGCTTACGGCGGTGGCAATAGCCTGGGCATTTATTGCCTTCCTTATACCTGAAACCGGACCGAAGGGTCGGCAAAAGAAAAACTGATGTTACTCTCCAAGAAGATAATGAGAATTAGCTTATCATAGGCAAGCTTGACCTTAGGCACCTCTTCTGAGAGTAACGGCGGCTATAATTGATATGAGAATGGTGAAACCAACGAGTACTGCCAGTTCCAAACCTACGTCCATCAGGCTTTGGCCACTGAGCATAATATTCCTGAGGCCGTCCACCGCATATGTGAGAGGCAAAACTACTGAGAGCCACTGAAGGTAGTCTGGCATTTGCTCCACCGGCCAGATAACACCGCAAAGAAACACCTGAGGCAGTATGATGAGAGGGATGAACTGAACCATCTGGAACTCGTTCCGGGCAAAGGTTGATACAAATATGCCCAAATTAACTGCCCCGATTATCACGACAACCTGAAATATGAAGATTTGCCATAAATCCCCGCGGTAGTTAACATCCAGTACGTAGATAGTGAAAAGAAGAATAATCAGAGTCTGGGCTAGAGCGAAGATAAAGAAACCGCACAGATAACCAACCACTATATCCAAACGCGACAATGGTGATGCCATCAGACGCTCCAGCGTACCCTGAGAGCGCTCTCTGAGGAAGCTAATCCCGGTAAGCAGAAAACCGAAGAAAAGGGCTAGTGTGGCTAGTAGTGCCGGAGCAATGTAGTCCAGTACACCAGCCTGCGGAAAGCTCAAGCCAATCAAAGTCATGACCACCACTGGCACGATAAAGATTAAAGCCATTGTCCGGCGGTCTCGTGTTAGCTGGCGCACAACCCTGCCAGCAATGGTAAAGGCTTGGCTAGTCATCGTTATCCGCTTTCCCACTATGGACAAAATAAAGAAAGGCGTCCTCCAAGGTAGCCCCAGGGCTACCCGTAGCCCGTCTTAGATCATTAGGAGTCCCTTGAGCAATGATTTTACCATCGCGCATAAAGGCAAGCGAGTCACAGTGAGCAGCATCGTCCATGGTATGGCTGGAGATAATAAGCGTAGAACCTTTCTTGGTCAAAGTAGCGAAGTATTCCCAGAAGGTAACCCTTAACTCCGGGTCAAGCCCAACGGTGGGCTCATCAAGAAAGAGCAGGGGTGGGTTATGAACTATAGCGCAGGCTAGGCTGACCCTTTGCTTCATCCCACTACTCAACTTTTGTACTGCGTCATTCCGGCGTCCCCACATGTCAACCAATCTAATTGCCTGTTCCACCCGTTGCACCCGCTCAGTTCTATCAGTGACATGGTAGATCCGGGCAAAGAAGTCTACATTCTGCATGACCGATAGCTCAATATAGAGAGAATGTAGCTGTGGCATATAGCCTATAAGATGGGCTATTTTTCGAGAGGGTGTCTGTCCTAATATCAGGATTCTGCCATACTTGGGTCTAAGCAGACCAACCAAAAGTCGAATCAGAGTGGTTTTTCCGGCACCATTGGGGCCAAGTAGACCGAAACTGATACCTCTCGGCACCTGAAGCGTCAATTCGTCAAGTACCTTCAGGCTATTGTAGCTGAATGACACTCTGTCTACTACAACAGCTGGCTCGGTGAATTCACTCTTTAGCACAATCATGTTGAAATACCATCCAAATCTTGTTGAATTAGGATAGACGGAACCGCCACGCTAGTCAAGAGAGTTGACAGGTAACCCTGTAATCACACAAAATGTGCATCTTCACCTCTTTAATTAGGTTGTTGAACGGAGTTGAGCAAGATGCCCTATAGAGCTGATGTTACTATCATCGGAGCTGGCATAATTGGACTGGCAATAGCAGCGCAAATAGCAGGCAAGGGCTGGGAAGCCTATGTCTTAGAGAAGAATGCAACTTTTGGCCAAGAAATAAGCAGTAGGCACAGCGGGGTTATCCACTCCGGCATCTATTATCCTGAGAATTCGTTGAAAGCTAAACTGTGTGTCGCTGGAAATCACGCTCTTTATGAACTCTGCAAGCGGTATGGAATAGGACATCGGAGGCTGGGAAAGTTGGTGGTAGCAACGACTGATGAGGAAATCAGTGAGTTGGAAATATTACTGGATAGAGGTCGAAGGAATGGAGCAGAGGGTCTCAGGATACTATCAAGGCGTGATATGAGAAAACTGGAACCAAACGTAGATGGGGTTGCCGCTCTGTTTTCGCC
>CAZJMM010000011.1:7616-13748 GCA_964547155.1 uncultured Dehalococcoidaceae bacterium
GTGATATGAGAAAACTGGAACCAAACGTAGATGGGGTTGCCGCTCTGTTTTCGCCATCAACCGGAATTATTGATTCCCACGCATTAATGGAGTACTTCATAACCAAAGCGATAGAGGGTGGGGTGCAAATAGTCTATAGAACCAAAGTTGTACGAATAGAAAAGCGAGGTGATGAATACAAAGTGGGTGTAAGAGACAATCGAGAAGAATTTCCCTTTATGACGAGAGTGCTGATTAATTGTGCTGGTCTCTACAGCGACAGAGTGGCTGAGTTAGCTGGAATAGATATAGTCAAAGCGGACTACAAACTGCACTATTGTAAAGGCGAATACTTCAGTGTAAGCAGCAATAAGGCTTCTTTAGTCAGGCGATTAATATTTCCTGTGCCACCACCTAAAGGCACTGGTGTTGGAATTCATGTTACTTTTGACTTAGAAGGAAGGATGCGATTGGGTCCTAGCATCCATTATGTGGACAGCATAGATTACGCTCTCGACGACCAGCACAAACGGCTCTTCTATGATTCGGTAAGAAAATTCTTACCCTTCATAGAATATGATGATCTCGAACCTGAAATGGCTGGAATCAGGCCAAAGCTTCAAGGACCTGACGAAGATATCAAGGACTTCGTAATCAGGGATGAAACTGACAAAGGTCTGCCGGGATTCATCAATCTAATCGGAATTGAATCCCCCGGTCTGACGGCTTCCCCAGCCGTAGCCGAGTATGTCCTTAGCCTAATCAAAGAGCACCTAACAAAGTAAATAGTCAACATACCTCTTTCAACTCAGCTAAAAACCGCTCGATAGCCAGGTTGACTTCGGCAGGCTTTTCCAGCAGGACAAAGTGGGTAGCACCATCAATGACCATCAGCCTGGCGCCAGCAATTTTATTGGCTAAATACTGGTGGTACTTTACCGTCGTCAAATTATCTTCGCTGCCACAGATAACAAGGGCTGGCAGTTTAATTTCGGAGACTTTGTCCATAACATCGAATTGGTCACAGCACAGAAAATCATTGAGCTGGACAGCAGCACCAACTTTGGCTACATCCTTAATTATTCCTTCCTTGAATTCAGGAGGAACTCGAGCATAAAGAGGCTCAACGAATTCTTTCAGCCATCTTTCCGGGTCAGCAATGCCATCTCCTATTATAGCCAAATAGTCGGGATGTACCCGAAGTCGGGCACCAGTGGCGATAAGAATTAGGGCTTTTAAGTCTTGATGATATTTCAAAGCGTAACTCTGGACAATAGCTCCGCCTAAGGAATGACCAGCTAAGACTGGTTCCTTATAGCCTTGCTTCAAAATGTACTCATGGAGCCAACCAGCATAATCGCCGACACTGGTACAAGGCTTACCTTCAGGATGACCAGGAAGATTGATGGCTACAGAGTCAGGGAAATAGGTTGTCTGACATTTCCAGACTTCCCCAGTATTGCCCGAGCCGTGAACGAAGATGAGTTTCACTTCTTAGCCCAATATCTGTAAGACACCCTGTCGGATCATTTTGATGGCAATAGCAGCTAAAAAGAGAGCGGCAACCTTAGAGGTAGCCCTGACTCCCCCCTGCCCCAGAAAAGCCACTATTCGGTTCGCCTGGGAAAAGATGAGCCAGGTCAAGAGCAAATTGAGGATAAAAGAGACGATGACGATTGCGATGTGATACTGGCCGGTGAGGAGCAAAAGGGTGGTCAGGACGGCTGGTCCGGTCACCAGAGGTGTGCCAATAGGCACTGCCCCAGCTTCAGCCACAGAAAAAGCATTACTCTCCCACATCCTGCCGGTTATTATATCCTTAGCGGCTAAGAGGAGAAGGATAAGACCACCAGCCACCAGGAAGTCAGCTATCTCTATGTTCAAAAGAAAGAGGACGCCCTTGCCCACCGCCACAAACCCCAGTCCCAGAGCCAGAGCTGTTATCATCGCCAGGCGGATGACCCGAGTCCGCTGGGAAGCCTTTAAATCCTGGGTCAGCGGCAGAAAAAAAGGTAAGACCCCGATGGCATCTACAGCTACGAAAAGAGGCACAAAGGTGAGAGCAAAGGAGCGGAGAATGTCGAGCATCTTTTAGTCCGTTTTAGCTTGTGACCTTTTCTTGCCGCGGTCTAGGTCTTGACTTTTCTCTTTGTCTAGAGGCGAGCAAGCAATACGAATTACCTTGTCACCTTCATCCAGTCTCATAAGATGAACGCCCTGAGTGTTTCTGCCATGCACCGGGATTTCGCTGGTAGCGATCCTGACAACGTTACCTTGAGCCGACATCATTGCCAGATGTTGAGTGGGGGAAACTAATCCGGCGGCCACCACTTGCCCCGTCTTTTCATTGGTAGCGTGGCTTCGTACTCCTTTGCCGCCCCGGCGATAAACAGGATAGTTAGCTATCTTGGTCAATTTACCAAAACCATTTTCAGTTACAGTAAGGAGATAAGCCTCAGGAAAAACCACTTCCATAGCCACGACCTGGTCGCCAAGGGCTAAGCGTATACCGCGGACACCGCCGCTCGTACGAGAGGCTAAGCGAAGGTAACGTATCGGGAAGCGGATAGCCTGTCCCTTCTGGCTCAGTAGGACTACATCATCATTCTGTTTGACCAGACTGGCTGCTACCAGTTTTTCCGGACCTTTGGGCTCAATAGCAATGAGACCGCTGCTCCGGATCGAGGAAAATCCACCCAGAGACATCCTCTTTATTTCGCCGCCGCTGGTAATCAGCACTAAAGACATCTCGGAGTCGAAATCGGTAACCGGCAATATTGTATTTACCTGTTCCTTGGGGTCTATGGAGACCAGATTGACAAGGCTGGTCCCCTTGGTCATACGGGACACCTCCTGAGGGATGTCATAACACTTGACCTTGTAGACTTTGCCCCGATTGGTAAAGAGAAGCAAGTCATCATGAGTGTCGGCAACCAAGAGGTGCTTTACCATATCACTTTCCCGGGTCATCATGCCCATGACTCCTTTACCACCCCGGCGCTGCAGCCGGTAGGTACTTAGGGGAATCCTCCTTATGTAACCCTGGCTGCTCAGAGTTACGATTACCATCTGATGGGGAATCAGGTCCTCTTCCCGGAATTCAGTCACTTCTTCTTTGCTGACTTTCGTCCGTCGGCGGTCGCCGTATTTCGACTTCAGTTCAGCAACATCCTGCTTAATAAGGAAAAGTATCTTTTTGGGATTAGCCAAAAGGTCTTCCAGATAGGCGATATTCTTCACCACCTCGGTGTACTCATCAACAACCTTCTTCCTTTCCAGGCGAGCCAGACGCCGCAATTGCAATTCAAGAATAGCCTGTGCCTGAAGCTCAGATAGAGCAAATTTTTTCATCAGGCTGGTTCGAGCTGCCTCAGCACTTTCCGAATTACGAATAATGTTGATTACTGCTTCCAGGTTATCAAGAGCCAGTCTGAATCCTTCCAGAATATGGGCTCTATCTTTGGCTTTTTGTAAATCAAATTGGGAACGCCGGGTAATAACCTGCCTGCGGAAATCAATGTAATGGCTTAGAGCCTCCTTAAGGTTGATAGTCCTGGGCTGCCCATAAACCAGCGCTACCATGTTTATAAAGAAGGCAGATTGCATAGGAGTATATTTGTACAGATTATTGAGCACCTTGGTAGGCTGGGCTTCCTTTCTGAGCTCGATAACCAGTCTTATGCCCTGGCGATCAGACTCATCACGGACTTCACTTATTCCATCAATTCTTCTTTCCTTAGCTAGTTGGGCGATTCTGGCGACCAAGGCTGCTTTGTTAGTCTGATAAGGAAGTTCAGTAACGACCAAGTGACATCGCCCAGTTTTCAGAGTTACTTCTTCAACTTTAGCGCGAAGTACAATTTTCCCTTGCCCAGTAGCACAAGCCAACTTAATCCCTTCCCGACCTAAAATTATGCCTCTGGTGGGGAAATCGGGACCGATGACAAACCGCATTAACTCGTCCACGGTAGCTTCAGGGTTGTCAACCAAATAGGCGATAGCATCACAGAGTTCACTTAAATTATGGGGCGGGATATTGGTAGCCATACCCACGGCAATACCAGCGGAGCCGTTGAGCAGCAAATTAGGCAATCGAGCTGGCAGAATGGAAGGCTCCTTCAAGCTGTCATCGAAATTGGGCACAAAGTCCACAGTGTCCTTGTCAATATCCACCATCATTTCTTCAGCAATTTGGGTGAGGCGGGCTTCGGTGTAACGCATAGCTGCTGGCGGGTCATCATCTATACTTCCAAAATTGCCCTGCCCATCAACCAGGGCATACCTCATGGAGAAATCTTGTGCCATCCTTACCATAGCTTCGTAAACAGGAGCATCGCCGTGGGGATGATATTTACCTAATACCTCACCCACGATGCGGGCGCTCTTTTTATAAGCAGCGGCGTGCCTCAGCCCAAGTCCGTCCATGGCGTAGAGGATACGGCGATGCACCGGTTTTAAGCCATCTCGTACATCAGGCAATGCTCGGGAGACGATGACACTCATAGCGTAGTCCAGATATGAGCTTTTCATTTCTTCTTCAAGAAAAACAGGCTTGACTAACTCAACTGTCATCACTGCTACTCCTCTTCCGTTTCTTCTTCCATTACCTCTTCAGAGATGGGGGCTTCTTCCACAATAGAGAAACCTTCAGGTAATAACTCGCCTTCCTCTTCAGCAGGATATTCACCTTCTTCCCAGACTTCCTCTTCCTCAGCTTCTCCATATCTCAGGAGCGACTCTCTGATATAAGGGCGAAAACCTTCAACAGCTTTAACCGGGAAAGACAACCGCCCGGCTTGACTCGGGTGCTGAAAGACCTCTCTAATGATTACTTTGGCACCACTTTCTGTCAGACTAGCAATTGCCGCAGAATAACGATTGCCACCTTCTATTAGCTTGGCAAGACGAAGCCCGTGTTTGGGGTCCACTTCTCCGAGGTATTCCCCCCGCTCATTTTCCACCACCAGAAGTCGACGCCTCACTTTCAAATACACTTCCTCACCAGCTGCCATCTTGGCTAAAATTTCTTTCGGAGCCAGGTTGTGCAGATTTACGAGCCCAGACTTACCCATTTCACCGATAAAAAGCTGAGGGACAACCTTATGGGGACCGCCTTTGGCAGTTTCTGAAGTCTCCAACAAGAAGGACAAGCGGCTGAGATTCTTTTTAGCAATAGCATTCTGAGGAGAAAGCTCTAAAGCCTTACTGTAGGCTTCTTTCGCTTGAGCAAGTTCTCCCAGCTCCGTGAGAGCTCTGCCTAAACGATTATAAGCGTCAATGTCAGTAGGGAAGCTTTCAATGATGCTCCTATTTAGAGCCGCAGCTTCTTCCCAGCGACTTTCCATTGCCAGATTAATGGCGTCCCGACTCAATTGACGTCTGATACGGTCCTTATCCTCTTCTCGATCAGGCATTGCCCCTCCTCAAGGTTCCAAACCATGTTGGTTTGACAAAACCATCTAGCTATGTTACCTTAATCTTTCAATAACAGCAAGCCTATAACAAACGAGGTGAGATAACAAATGCGAGAAAAAGTGGAAGAAATTTTGGGGCGTATCCGTCCCAGACTTCAAGCCGATGGCGGTGATGTAGAATTAGTTGAAGTTAGCGAAGGTATCGTTAAACTGAAGCTAACTGGGGCTTGTGGTGGTTGCCCTATGGCAGCCCTTACCTTGAAAAACGGCATTGAACGCATCCTCAAAATGGAAGTGCCAGAAGTAAAAGAAGTAGTCTCTGTTTAGACCTTTTCTAATTCAAAAGCGGCGTGCAAGACTTTAACTGCCTCTTTTACCTTGTCTTCGGCAATGATGCAGGTAATCCTGATTTCTGAAGTAGTAATTAGTTGGATATTAATGCCTTTCTCATAAAGAGCCTTGAACATCCTGGCAGCATAACCAGGGGTATTGACCATACCAGTACCTATGATGCTCACCTTTGCCAGAGTAGCATCGCTAACGCACTCTTTGGCGCCAATAGATTTAGCTACAGGCTCTATTAAAGGCATGGCTTTGTTCAAGTCACTGCGAGCTACAGTAAAGGTGAGGTCGGTAATGTTGTTAATACTGGCATTCTGCACGATGGTATCCACGCTTACATTAGCTTTAGCCAAGGGCTCAAAAATAGCTGCCGCAATACCGGGGCGGTCAGGGACAC
>CAZJMM010000011.1:13758-16050 GCA_964547155.1 uncultured Dehalococcoidaceae bacterium
TGATTTTGGCTACATTAACATCGTGAGCAATGCCCCGGACTTTATTCCTTACTTCCATAGAAGCACCTCCGTGAATAAGAGTACCTGGCTTTTCATTGAAGCTGGATGCCACGAGGATTGGCATATTGTAAACTCCCCCCAGTTCCACTGCCCGGTGATGCATCACTTTAGCTCCATAAGTAGCCAATTCTAACATCTCTTCATAGCCAATTTCGGGCAATTGACAGGCTTCCGGAACGAGGCGAGGGTCAGCAGTGAAGACGCCTTCGACATCGGTGTAAATCTCACAAACTTGGGCTTTGAGGGCAATAGCTAAAGCAACAGCAGTGGTATCTGAGCCGCCGCGACCTAAAGTGGTAATGTCCATTTCATCAGTTATACCCTGAAATCCAGCCACAATCACTATACTACCCTTTTCCAGTTCTTTATGAATCCGTTTAGGTTCAACCTTAAGGATACGGGCACGACTGTGATTGGCATCAGTCTGGATTCCTGCCTGGGCGCCGCTCAAGCTAACCGCTTTGTAGCCCAATTTTGCCAGGGCCATAGCCAGTAAAGTGCTGGAAACAATTTCACCGGTAGATAGCAAGACATCCAGCTCTCGCTCGGCTGGCTGAGGATTAATCTGACGTGCCCGAGCAATTAACTCGTCGGTAGTATCGCCCATTGCTGAAACGACGACCACCACCTGGTTGCCTTTGTCTTTAGTTTTGGCTATACGCCGGGCGACATTCTGGATTCTTTCAGCATTGGCTACCGAGCTGCCGCCGTATTTCTGGACTATTAGCGCCATGAGTCTCCTTTATTTAAAAGTTTAACACGAGTCAGTATCTTTGTCACCGAGTTATAACCTGGTCAACTTTGACATAATAGCATGCCCTTCTTCAATACGAATGCCGCTATTTTTAGCTTCGGTTTCAGTAAACCTTGCAGCTCCCGTGGCTTTAAACCCATCTCCCCAGAGCAAGAAGGGCACTAAGTCATCAGTATGGGTGCGTACCTTAATCGGTGTTGAGTGGTCAGGCATAATCAGAAGACGAAGTTTATCCGATTGCCAGTCACGGAGTTTACTCACCATCTCTTTATCAATCCTCTGGATAGCCGCTACCTTGTCGCCAATTGAGCCATCGTGTGCGGCTTCATCAGGGGCTTCAACATGGACAACTACCAAGTCATACTTTCTGAGGGCTTCCAAAGCTTTAGTCATCTGAGTCTTATAATCGTTGTCCAGATTGTCGGTAACTCCCGGGATATCCAGGACATCCATCCCCATCATTCGGGCTAAGCCTCGGAGGAGGTCAACTCCTGAGGTCATGGTCGCCTTAAGCCCGTACATTTGCTTGAAAGATGGCATATCCGGTACCTGTCCACTACCCCAAAAGAGCCAAATCATGGTAGCCGGAATCTCACCACGGACTTTTCGCTTTAAATTTACCGGATGGTTACGGAGTACTGCTTCTGAGCGTGCCATCAGGTCTCGGAGTAAACCACTTCCCGGTCCTTTGGGCAGGAATTCAGCAACAGGTCTATCGGGGATGTCGTGGGCAGGAGTGCAGATAGCTTTAAGAGTTTCTTCGTGCCCTTTTATCTTACAAATATGCCGGTAGCTGACGCCGGGGTAAAAATGGATATTATCATCGCCAAGCTTCTCTTCTAAAGCGGCAATGAGCGTTCGGGCTTCCTCAGTGCTTATATAGCCGGAGCTGTAGCTCCACATTCCACCATGCCGGACTGCCACCAGGTTGCAACGAAAGACAACTTCCCCCTCATTGATAGGGATGCCCATGCTTACAGCTTCAATGCCAGCTCTACCCTTATAGTAGACCTTGGGGTCGTAGCCCAGTACCGACATACAGGCGCAGGCACTGCTCGGCTCCATTCTCGCAGGCACAGTACGAGTCAAGCCAACCATGCCTTTTTTGGCTAAAGCATCCAGATTGGGCGTCTCTGCCAGCTCCAGGCAGGTCTTGTTACCTCGCTGTGGCAAGGGTAGACCAGAGGCGCCATCCATTATAAGAACACAGTATTTCATCTAGCTCACTCGGCGGATTTCTGAACCTGTTTGATGAATGAAGCAAGTATAGCAAGAGGTCTATTTCAACTCAAGGATACTTGTTGTCATTGCGAGCTATTCTTTCATTCGTCATTGCGAGGAACGGGGTGACGAAGCAATCTCAAGGGATTGCTAACTTACTTTTGGAAAGAATATAATACTCACAGCCGGGGTGTAGCGCAGACTGGTAGCGCGCAGCGTTCGGGACGCTGAGGTCGGAGGTTCAAATCCTCTCACCC
>CAZJMM010000012.1:0-13689 GCA_964547155.1 uncultured Dehalococcoidaceae bacterium
AGGACAGCGGACTCTGGATCCGTTAGGCCAGGTTCGAATCCTGGTTCCCCAGCCAGGAACCCGGCGCATTCGTCTAGGGGTTTAGGACACCTCCCTCTCAAGGAGGAGATCACCGGTTCGAATCCGGTATGCGCTACATTGTTTATTTAAATGGTGGGAGTTGAAGCTTCTACTTTTTTACTTGTGAGAGTCTGTTTTTGTCTACAGAGGCTCTTGCCAATGGTTTAGGTGCTAAGTTGAAAGACGGCAACAAGAGAGAAATCATAAATATTTACATTGATGGCTGCATTCAGTAAAGGATGATTAGGTGACACGGATAATCAAGGTACATCAGATGGGTAGAAGAGGGATGGAAACTAAGGAAGTAGGGCTTGATGAGGCGAAGCTGATTCTGGAAGATGCTATCACTGGAGGGTGGATAGTAGCTGATGCCAAAACTCGGGAAGTTATTTGGGAGATAGGTCCCGAAGTTGAGGAAATCATGATTATCGGTGTGTTAACTGGTGGCTAGAACTTTTATGACTACGCAAGCAGGTAGGACTAGTGATGATTTCTGAATTGCACAGCAGAATTCCTTATATGGTCAGATTTTTGGCTCAAATCTATCGCCTACTTTCAGTGATGCGGACTGTGTATATTCAAAAGCGGTAATCTTAGCTGACCCCTCCGGTTGTACTCGCTTCACTAGGATGGATCCACCTTTGCCAGAGACTATGATTCCCTTCTCTGTGACTTCTGTAACCTCACCTGATGGCCTGTCCCGACAGACTCTAAGCAACTCAGACTCGAATATCTTCAGTTTCGTTCTCCGGAAGTAGGTTGTGGCCCCTGGCTTGGGATTTGTTCCACGAATCAAATTATAGACCTTGAATGCTGGTTTGAACCAATCGATAATAGCTGCCTTTTCTGTGCACAACGGCTCGTAGGTGGCTTGGGACTCATCCTGGGGAATGCGGGGGGCTTTGCCGGCGCGGATAAGTTCAATACTCTCTATCAGTGCCTCCACCCCGAGCGGGAAAAGCTTGTCGAAGTAGAGTGAGCCAACGGTGTCATCAGGGGAAATATCTACCTCCTTTTGTAGAAGGATGGGTCCGGTATCTATCTTCTCATCAGGCCAGAAAATGGTAACCCCTGCCTTGGTATCACCATTGATTATAGCCCAATTGATGGCGCTCCCGCCCCGGTGTTTCGGGAGTAAAGAGGGATGGTACTGAATCGTTCCCAATTTTGGGTAGTTCAAGATATTTAGAGGCAAGATATCGGTCACAAACGCCATGACATTGAGATCTGGTTCAAGCTTGACATACTCAGTATAGACTTTTGCCCCCCATGTTTTTCCTGGCTGGAAGACTAGAATCTCCAGCCTCTTGGCTGCTTCCTTGAGAGGATCAGGTCTCCTTGGGGTATCAACCGGCACATAAATGCCCACCACCTGTTCGCCTCTCTGGAGTAGGGCTTGCAGGACCTTTTCGCCAAAGGCAGCTTGTCCAATCAATACAATGCGCATTCCCACCATCCCGTTATTTGGCGATGATTATTAAATTATCTCTTCAGCCGCCAGCTTAGCGATTTCCTCCCAAGCAAATCCAAACTCTAGTAGAATCTCCTCTTTATGCTGGCCTAACTCAGGTGCTCCCATTCTTATCTTACCCGGGGTCTTACTAAGTCTGACCGGAATACCTACTATCTTAATTGGACCAGCGACGGGATGGTCAAAATCAACTATGTAGTTGTTCGCTGTTATTTGTGGGTCATTAGCTACTTCTTGATAGTCATTAACCGGGCCGCAGGGGATATCCACCTTTTCTAAGTCTTCTATCCATTTGTCCCTAACTCTGGTGAGAAAGACCTTATCTAAGATGGAAATCAGTTCTTCTGCGTGTTCCCTTCGGGTATCGATACGATTAAATCTAACGTCATCTTGTAGTTCCTCTATTCCTAGTACCTTGCAGAAGTTAGCCCAGTGTCTGTCTGCTTGAAGTGCAGCTACTATTAGCCATCTACCATCGCTGGCTTGATAAGTATTCCACAGTGGATTGGCTACAGTTTTCCTCGATATTTTACCTGGGCTTTTCCCTGAGAAAAGGTAGCGTTGTAAGGCAAGCTGCCCAAAGGCTGCTTGGCTGCCTAAGAGGGATACTTCCACTTCTTGCCCTATCCCTGTTCGCTCACGAGTAAAAAGAGCGACGACAATACCATAGGCCAACAGTGCCGCACTAATCCAATCTGCAGCACCGATCACCTGAACCAGAGGTGGTGGTTGGTCAGGCTCCCCGGCAACGCTCAGCATGCCTCCCCTGCCTTGGGCGATAACATCAAAAGATGGCTTCCCAATATCGGGACCTCTGCTACCAAATCCATTTCCAAAGGCATAAATGAGCTGAGGATTCATTTGAGATAAGGTATGGTAGTCTATCTCCAATCTTTCCGTAACACCTGGCCTGAGATTGTGCACGAAAACGTCTGACTTCTCTATTAACCTATAAAAGACCTGCCGGCCGCTCTCCTTCCTGAGATCAAGTGTTAATCCCTTTTTATTGCGGTTATGGCACTCAAAATAGGTATTCAAGATAGATTGATCACTGCGCCATACTAACCCACGACCAGGGTCTCCCCGAATAGGTTCCTCTATCTTAATTACCTCTGCCCCCATGTCGGCAAGCATGGCAGTAGCGACAGGCCCTTGCTGCCATACTGTTAAATCTAAAACCTTAATACCTTCAAGCGGCATTGTCATTTGCTCATGCCTCCGTCAAAGTCTGAGTGGCTATCTCGTTACTTCCTAATATTTACGATATGCCCAGTAGCCCTCCCCAAAAGGAGGGATGAAATCAAGCGTTGGTCTCTCGTTCCACTGCACTGCTTCTTTTATAACACGACCTGACTTAGTGCAGTAAGGTCTTAGGCTTCTGCCCAGTACCCATTCCAAGACTCTCCCTAGTTTGAGCATTCTATCTATGTCTACACCGGCATCAACACCCATCTCATCAAGCATGACCAAAACATCCTCAGTGGAAGCATTGCCAACGATATCAGAATCAGTGTAAAGTGGGCCGGTTCCAATACCGGGTACTCCATCAACAATGAACGCGGGTTGCCCACCGAGTTGCCCCAGAGAAGTTTCCACAATGTTGGCTCCTGCCAAAACTGCCGCCATATAGTTGGCTAGTCCCATACCTCTAGGGTCGTGGAAGTGGGCTACCTTGAATTTAATTTCATCGTGTTTTCCAAACCTATCAATAAGGTCAGACATATATTCGTAGATTTTTAATGGGTTTGCCTCTCCAGTAGTATCACAAGGGGTAAACTTTTTAATGCCTAAGTCAAGTCCCCGTTTTATAAGTTCAATGGTGTTCTCTATTGGCACTGGTCCATCTACTGGAGAGCCGTATACACAGGCTATTGCCATGTCAATCTCAAAACCGTTCTCTTTGGCAATCCTGACCATTTCAGGGATTTCCTCAAAATATTCTGCCCGTGTTCTACCAGAGTTTATCTTACCGTGCTTATCTTCTGCTGAAATAGTGAAGGCAACACTACTGGGACCGAACCCCTTCTGTTTCGCTTCGGCTGCCCTTTCAAATGCCTTAGTCGTCATTCCGTAACACTTCAGATGCACCTCACCCTTTTGAACCTTTGGATTTTGGTAGACTCTCTTTAGTACCTCCTCAGCATCTTTGTGTTGAGGAAGAAGTCTGGGATGAGCAAAATTGGTGACCTCTACTGCCTTATACCCAGCCTCGATAAATTGCTCAATAAACCAAACCTTCGTCTCAGTCGGGATGAACTTTGATTCGTGCTGGAGACCATCCCGGGCAAATAACTCCAGCATCTCTATCTTCTTGGGTAACTGGGCACGCATGTTCCATTTCATGTAAATTTTACCTCCGAGAATATGGTTTGCAGACTATGATACTTTGTTCACACCAAAGAAACGATATTTCGTTAGGATTTTCTCTGCACCTTTCTAAGGCAAATGTGCCAATTTGTTCACCTGGAAGAGACTCTGCTAATACTCTTAATTACCCACCAGTTTCTCTATGTAAGCAGACTCCTGGCTATGATAATCTTTTGGATATTTGATGTCCCTTCAGTTATAGGAAACGCACGAGAATCCCTGACGTATCTCTGTATTGGGAAATCCATTGAAAAACCGTAGGAGCCATAGATTTTGAGCGCCATGTCGGCTGCTTTCATGCCAGCTTCACTGGCAAAATATTTAGCTACTGCCACTTCAGTAATATCCTGGATCCCCCTGTCTTTATTGGCTGCTGCCTGATAGACAAGCATTCTTGCTGCTTCATGCTCAATGTACATTTCAGCAATTTGGTCCTGGATCATCTGAAAGTTAGCAAGCGGTTGTCCAAATGCTTGTCGCTCCTTGACATACTTAATGCTGTCTTCTAAGCAAGCCTGACCAACACCAACGGCTCTGGCAGCGGCACATAGGCGGGTATTACCAAGCATTCCCATCAAAATTTTGTAGCCCTCACCTCTAGCTCCTAACAGGCAGTCCTTCGGTATCTTGACGTCATTAAATGCCACCTCCCCGGTCACCGTACACCATAAACCCAGTTTGTCATAGGGAGTGGTAGTAACTCCTGGAGTGTTTTTCATATCCTCAATAATGAAACAGGAAATGCCTTTGTGCTTTAGCTCCCGGTCTGTGTAAGCCCAGAATAACCCCATATCGGCTACCGGACCGTTTGTTATCCAAGCTTTGGTTCCGTTTAGGATAAAGTGATTATCCTTTTCCACTGCCGTTGTTTTCATACCGGCCACATCAGAACCGACATCGGGTTCAGTGGAGCCAAAGCAAACAAGAATATCCCCAGTGCTGAAACCAGGTAAGTATTTTTCCTTCTGTTCCTTCGTACCGTATTGGAGAATTACTAATCCCGGACCTACCGCCTGCGACATCGAGTATGTAGAATAGGAGGCACTCACACGGGCTAATTCCTCGGTAATGAGAGCAGTGCTCAGAAAGCCTATATTGCTCCCGCCGTACTCTTCCGGGAGTACAGTGCCGAGTAGCCCAAGTTTGCCCATTTCACTGACGACTTCCCGCCGAAACACGTGTTTTGGCTCATCCTCTTCCCTAACCACAGAGAGTCGTTTTTCGGCAAAATCCCGGGCTAATCTTTTTATAGCCTTCTGCTCATCAGTTAGCTCGAAAAACATCCCCTACCTCGCAACTCTTACTTAAACCCGTATTTCCGCCAGTTTTTTTTAACCATATCCATGGTATCCTTATCAGGGTAAGCAACTGGAGCGAATCTCTCCCCAAACAGCTTGTCCGATCGGGGTCTTAGTATTGATTTGGTAGCATCAATCAGGAGCTTTGTTCCTTGGTTACCTCCGGCAGTTAATCTCTTCAGGTCAGGGTGGGCAATCGGGTCAAGCGCATGTATCCAGTGCGGGAACTGAATAATGTCCTCAGGCGGGTCGACTCTATAAGCCAGAGCCCAAAATACCTCGTTAAGATTATATATATCAATATCTGAATCGGTTACAATGATGTTCTTACCTATCTGGTGAGACCCCATCCAACCCCATATATTTGCTGCTACCGCTTGTACCTGACCATAAAAGCTATTGTCTATCGCCACGATTACGGTGGGATAAGCCGTGCTGGGGTCATTATTCACTGCAACAATCCCGGGCATCCTTTTCTCAAGCATGTCCCACAGCATTGCACTATGGGAAACTGAGCAAAGCATATGATCTTCGACAATAGGCTTACCTTCTAGTGTTCCCCGAAAGATGGGGTTGTTTCTATGGGTAATGCAGTTCACCTTAAACACGGGTCTCTGGCTTGGCGCACCGTAATAACCGGTATACTCGGCAAATGGGCCGTCATTCTTAAACGTTTTGGCGTCGGTTAAAATCTCACCCTCGAGGACAATCTCAGAAGATGCTGGAATACGAAGGTCTACCGTTTCACACTTGACCAATTCAACTGGTTCTTGCCTTAAGGCTCCCATGATATCCCATTCATCCACATACTCTGGAACTGGCGTAGCCGAAACTGCTGGCATGATTGGGTCACCACCTATGGCAACCGCACAGGGCATGTTCTGCCCCTTTGGTCGGTACTTCCTCCAGTGCATCCAAATATGTTGACCTTGGGCAACAGACATGCTGGTGGTGTTCCTATCGTGAATCACCTGGCGGTACATCCCCACGTTTTCCCAGCCGGTGTCCGGGTCTTTGGTTATCACTCCATGCCAGGTACCTATGTACCGGCCGCCATCAAGCTTATGCCAGTGGGGAGTAGGAAACTGGAACAGGTCAACCTCGTCTCCCTTCAGGATATTCTCCTTGCAGGGTCCTGAGTCGATAACTACTGGCTTAATCGGTTTCTTACAGCGTTCCCGCCAGACCTGAATTAGTTCCCTGTAGCCTGTATCTTTAGGCAAGCCTAGCATCATGGCGACTCTGGCGCGGGTTGCCACTCCTCCGGTGAACAGCTGGGTGCAGGCTGTGTCTTTGTAGTCCTTAATGTTTTCAAAAAGTACTGCTGGCCCAGAGGTATCGCAGACTTCCCGTGCTATTCCCCCGATTTCCAGATACCAGTTTACCTCACGCTTAACCCTGATTAGTTCTCCTTCCTTCTCTAAAGTAGTGAGCCAATCTCTTAAATCATTGTATGCCATTCTGCTGTACTCCCTGATTACCTCGTTAGCCTAGGTCTGGTCTTCACACAGTGTGCCTCCCCCCTGACTACCTAAATTGCGAAAAGTCAGGCTTTCTCTTCTCTTTGAACGCAGTTTTAGCTTCTCCAGCCTCTTTGGAAGCCCAGTACATCTTAACCGCATTCTCCGACCACATCTCAAAACCGTACATGTGGTCAGTCTCAGCATTAAAGCTAAGCTTACAGAACTTGAGCGCGGTTGGTGATAGTAACAGGATCTCCTGACACCATTTATCTACTTCCTCTTCTAACTTGTTTAGGGGTACTACTTTATTTACCAGCCCCATCTCCAGTGCCTCTTGAGCTGTATACTGACGACACAAGAACCAAATTTCTCTGGCTTTTTTCTCACCAACAATTCTCGTCAGGTATGTGACACCAAAACCGGCATCAAAACTGCCCACTCTGGGGCCAGCTTGTCCGAACTTCGCGTTTTCTGATGCTATAGTCAAGTCACAAATTACCTGAAGTATATTACCACCGCCAATAGCATAGCCATTGACTGCGGCAATTACCGGCTTTGGTATTGTTCTAAGCCGACGGTGTACCTCAAGGTGCCAATATCCCATATCTCCGGAGTAGCCCTCTGGTTGCGCTGCTTCCTTGACATCCCCGCCAGTACAGAATGCCTTGTCTCCGGCACCAGTAAGCACAACAACACCAACGTTAGAATCATGTTCGGCATCAATCAAAGCCTCGGTTATCTCTCTAAGAGTATTGGCAGTAAAGGCGTTGTAAGCCTGAGGGCGATTAATGGTTATTTTGGCGATACCATCCTTCTTTTCGTAAAGAATATCCTTATACTCCATAATTAACTAACCTCCTTTTTCAATCGGTCTAACGTCCCTTGAATACCACGGGCTTTTTTTCTAAGAAAGCCTTAATTGCCTCGTTAAAGTCTTCAGTATCTCCCATTTCCCGCTGCAGTTCCTCCTCCACTTTCATGCATTCGTCCAGGTCAGTAAGTTCCAAACCCCTGTTTACTGCCTTCATTATTAGCCTGACCGCTACGGGCGCTTTCTGACTGATTACCTTAGCTATAGCCAGTGCTGTTACCATCAATTGATCCGCAGGGACTATCTTGTCGACAAGGCCCAGGCGGTATGCTTCTTGAGCCGGAATATTCTCCCCGGTAAGCAAATAGTAGAGTGCAGCTCCCTTGCCAATCATACGCGGTAGTAACTGCGTCCCGCCAGCACCCGGGATAGCTCCCAGGGCATTCTCGGGTTGTCCCATGACTATGTTGTCAGCGGCAACCCTGATATGGCAGTGCATTGCTAACTCCAGTCCTCCCCCTAATGCCAAGCCATTCATGGCGGCGATTACGGGCTTGGTTGCCTTCCTGATTTTAGCTAATATTTGGTGGTCGCCCCGGGAGATTGCTGCCATTCCCTCCCCGCCCTTACCAATAAATTCGGCAATATCCTTACCCGCGGCAAAAGCCCTGCCGGCGCCGGTGATGACGATAACCCTAATCTCATCATCAGCCATGGCTTCAGCAAATGCCTTGTCCAGCTCAGCCATTACTTGGCTGTTTAATGAATTCAATACGCGCGGACGATTAAGGGTAATAATCTCGACATTGCCCTTCAGTTCGATAAGCAGATTTTCGTAGCTCATAAATATCTCCTTCTACCGATTTGGCGAATCAGTGATTTAGATAGGTGTCATCCAGAACATCCAAAATAGGGGCAGCCTAGTATATCTTGGTTGGGCCAATCTGTTTACCCTGCTCATCATAAGTGTACCAGCCGTGACCAACATCCGTCCCATAGTGACCGGCTTCAGCCATCTTGACCAAGAGGGTCGGCGGTGCAAATCGTTCGTCGTGTAGCTGTTCATAAAGTGTCCGGAAGGCAACTACGTTGGAGTCGTTACCAAACATATCCATAAGCTGGAACGGTCCGAATCGGTGACCAAGACCTTCTCTTATTGCGGTATCGACTTCTTCCACCGTAGCCGAACCTCGTTCCACAGCTCTGATAGCCTGAATCAGGAATGGGAAGAATATAAAATTAACGATGTAACCTGGTAAATCCTTGCACTTAATTGGAATTTTCCCCAAGCCATCTTTTAAGAAAGTTATTGTGAAATCAATAGTCTCCTGGCTGGTTTGCAATGCTGGCGCTACTTCCACCATCCTCATCTGATGTGCCGGGAAATTATAATGAGTCCCAATTACCCTGTCCGGACGCCCAGAGCCGGCAGCCAAGGCAGTAATTGATACCAGAGAGGAGGCAGTGGTAAAAATAGTGCTTTTCGGGCAAATCTTGTTTAGTTCAGCAAAGTTAGCGATCTTTAAGTCCATGATATCGGGTACGGCATCAATTATGATCTGGCAGTCCTTAAGGTCTTTGAAATTGGCTGTCACGGAAACACGGGACATTGCCGTTTCCTGTTGTACCTCCGTTATTATGTTTTTCCGTACCAGAGCAGGAAAACATTGTGCAATCCTTTTGCTAGCATCCGCGTCCAATCCCTTACTTATGTCCCGTCTCTTAACTACTACGTCATACTTCAGGGCTAATGCTGCCGATATTGTCGTGCCTATAGCCCCGCAACCTATGACTCCTACCTTCTTCACGTCTTCTAGTTTCATTTATTTTGAACCTCCTTCTTTAAAGAGTTATGCGCTAGATTTTTGTATATGCTAAATTACAAATTTGTGAATCATATCATAGCACACGATGGCGCTGCCTTTCGAATCAATTGCGATAGGCTGAACTGCTGTGACACACAATAATTAATGCAAGTACTGGGATCACGAATTAAACCCTGTCTCGTTGGCAATCCCCTAATATTTCGACTGTGCCGCACTTGCTTTAACCTTGTATTGGTAAGCTCAATTCATCTCGCCCCTAATCTGGGCAACCCAGCGTCCAATTCAGGAATATTTAAATAACTCACGGTTCTTTCCTAACTTGCTCGTGCCTCTGAAACCAAGCTCACCTACCTTGCCTTAAATATTTGGACAAGTGCCCGTCTGGTCAACACTTCCACCATTTCTCGGCGATAATCGGCAGAGCAACGGACGTCAGATATGGGACGGGCTTCTTTAGCCGCAGTCTCGGCTGCTTTCTCAATTACCCCGTTTTTATACTGCTTCCCTTTAACTATCGCCTCAGCTTTCTTTGCTCTTATCGGTGTTGGGGCTACAGCGCCAAGAACTATTTTAGCATCGCTACATGCGCCATCCTCACCCAGTATGAGCAAGACAGCAACACCTACCGCAGCGATATCTACAGCCCCCCTAGGGAAAAGTTTAAGGTATACTCCTCTGGCGCCGGGCATTGGCTTTGGCACTTGAATCTCAGTAAGCAGTTCGTCAATCTGGAGTACAGTTTCACCAGGGCCAGTGAAGAACTCCTCCAAGGGAACAGTCCGCTCGCCTTTGGGGCTGACTAGCTTCACCCTAGCACCTAGGGCAATTAAGGGTGGAGCCGTGTCTGCAGACGGGGCTGCGTTACACAGGTTGCCGCCAATGGTACCCATGTTGCGAATTTGAGGTGTACCTATCTTAGCAGCAGCCTCAGACAGGAGACCAAATCTCTTTTGGATAATCACCGAGCCGGCAATAGAGTCATTACTGGTCAATGCCCCAATCCTGAGCCCCTTTACCTTGTCGTAATCAATGTAGTCCAAATCTGTAATGCCCTTAAGGCTAACTACATATTTTGGGGTTAGTTCTCTTTCCTTCATTTTTACCAGCAAGTCGGTGCCACCAGCAATTACCTTTGCTGCCTTCCCATATTGGGAGAGCAGAGAACAAGCCTCAGCCACAGTCTGTGCTGCCAAATATTCAAATCTTGGCAACGACATTATTTCTCTCCCTCTTCTTCGCTTTTAATGCTTTGAGTATCTTCTCCGGC
Source organism: uncultured Dehalococcoidaceae bacterium (assembly GCA_964547155.1). Taxonomy (GTDB): domain Bacteria; phylum Chloroflexota; class Dehalococcoidia; order GIF9; family DYGU01; genus CAZJMM01. The sequence goes on from CAZJMM010000012.1 coordinate 10,564, forward strand.
GTTACTGGAAGGTCTCTAATCCAGACCCCGATAGCATCATGGATAGCATTAATAATGGCTGGAGTCGGGCTTATTACCAGCCCCTCACCTGCCTCCTTAGCACCGTATGGACCGTTCGGCGTTATTGTTTCAACTGGAATTCCTTTCATCTCAGGAATGTCCTGGGAACGAGGTAGCTTGTAATCGGCAAAGTTGGGGTTAAGAGTTTTGCCGTTTTCAATGATGAAGTCCTCATGGAGCGCCTGTCCTTGTCCCTGAACCATCGACCCTTCACACTGACCTTCTACTGCCATTGGGTTCAGCGCCCTACCGCAATCGTGAGCCATTACCGACCTGACATGTCTTACCTGCCCGGTCTTGATATCCACCTCAACCTCAGAAACCTCGGCACCGAAGCTATATTCCTCTGAGGCACCGCCCTCACCTGTCTCATAATCGAAAGGTCCTACCGTGGTAAAGGTATATGAACCTCGCCCCACGATTTGCTTACTTTCGGGAGGTGTACTAGCAATCCTTGCCAATTGTTTGAAGGTCAACGATTTCCCTGGATCGCTTTTGACGAAAACCTTGCGGTTCTCAAATTCTATATCATCGACACTTACCCCCAGCCTTTTGGAAGCCACCTCCTGAAGCTGCCTCTTAGCATCGGCTGCTGCCAGTTTGGTTGCGTTGCCAGCCATGTAGGTAACCCGGCTGGAGTAGCTACCGACATCTATCGGCGTAAAAGCGGTGTCAATCATGGAAAAGCCGACATCCTCCATGGCTATACCCAATTCCTCAGCAGCAATCATTGATAACACAGTGTCTGAACCTTGACCAATATCGGTTGCCCCGGTGAGCAAGTTTATGGTGCCATCCTCGTTGACCTTAACCACCGCGCTGCAGTAATCATGGGGATGGAGCCTTTCTCCGGTGACGAAGCCATGACAGGCAATTCCGATGCCTTTGGCAATGCTACCCTCGACCTTCTTCCTCATCCGCCGTTTTTTCCAGTTGCTGGCTTGGGCAGCTCGCTCAATAGCCTCAGTAAGACCACAGGTAGATATAGGCATCTTTCCTGCGGTTATGTCTCCGGGTTTGAGGACGTTTCTTAGCCTTATTTCTACCGGGTCAATCCCCAGGTCTTCGGCGATCATATCTAACTGAACATCGGCAGCAAATCTAGTGTGGGCAGCCCCATGGCCTCGAAGAGCTACTGCTACAGGTTTGTTGGTATACACCCTTAGCCCATCGAATTTCAGGTTCGGTAGCCGATAGGGGAGACCCAGCATCACGCCGGCTAAGTACATAGTTATCGGACCAGTAGCGGTATACGCTCCACCATCGGCAACAGCTTTGCATTCAAGAGCGACTAAGGTGCCATCCTTTTTTACGCCCGTTTTTATATCCATGAACATGGTATGTCGGCGGCGACCGGCGGTAAGGATTTCCTTCTGAGACAGGACAATCTTTACCGGTCTCCCCGTCTTTCTGGAAAGGAGAGCAGCCGCAAAATCGCAGTCAAAGGAATCGTTTTTGCCCCCGAAACCTGCGCCAATATAAGGTTGAATAACCCTCACCTTATCCAGTGGGATGCCGAGTATTAGCGCAAGATGTCGCCACAGGAAGTAAGGGCATTGTTTTGATGCCCAAACCGTGATCCCTCCGCTTTGGTCATAACTTGCCAAAATTGCGTGAGGCTCAAGAAAACCATGAAGGACCCGGCCGGTGGAGAACCTGTCCTTTCTAATGTAATCTGATTCCTTAAACCCCTTTTCTACATCACCGAAATGGTAGTGGCACTCCCAGCTCATGTTGTTTTTAATGTAGTCGTGAATCTGGGGTGCCCCGTCCTTCATTGCTTCGAATGGGTCAAATACTGCCGGAATCTCCTCATATTCCACCTTGATAAGTTCTAACGCTTCATCAGCTATATCTTCGTCAATGGCAGCTACAGCAGCCACCCCTTCCCCTACGTAGCGCACCTTATCTAAAGCTAGCGCACCCTCGTCTCTGGTAGTGGGTAGTACACCCCGTTTAAACCCACCAAAGTCCTTACCGGTAATGACCCCTCCAACGCCGGGCAGTCTTTCTGCTTGCGTCACATCAATGTTAGTAATCCGGGCGTGGGGGAAAGGACTCCTCAAGATTTTCCCGTGTAACATTCCTGGTAGGCTAAAATCGGCAGCATATTTAGCACCGCCGGTAGCCTTTATCATTCCGTCTATTCTCGGCAGGCGTTTGCCTATGACTGAATACTCTTTCATGTTCTCTTCTGTCCCCAATTATAGTGTTTTTGAGACTGCGAGTATCGCTTCAACAATTTTGGCATAGCCGGTGCAACGGCAGAGATTACCGACTATGGCACTTTTCACCTCGTCTTCGGTTGGCTTAGGATTTCTATCAAGAAGTGCTTTGGCGGAGAGAATCATTCCCGGGGTGCAGAATCCACACTGGATGGCACCATGGTTGACAAAGGCTTGCTGGATGGGGTGGAGTTGCCCGTCCTTAGCTAGACCCTCAATAGTGAGGATGTCCTTTCCTTGAGCTTCTATTGCTAACACAAGGCAGGAAACTACCGGCTTTCCGTTTATGATAACGGTGCAAGCACCGCAATCGCCTGTATCGCAAGCCTTCTTGGCTCCAGTGAAACCAAGATTGTCCCTCAGTACCTCCAGCAATGTCCGTCGTGGCTCAATTGTTGTCTCATAAGTCACGCCGTTTACCCTTAGCCTTATTTGTTGCATAATAGACCGTCCCCTATCTAAAAGTTACAAGGAGGATGTGATTGGACAAAATTCAAAAAAGTTTAATACTACTCGTTATTGCCTACTGATGAGTTCGTGGTCGAAGTTCGACAACGCACATTTTCATTATACCATACCTTGTCAAGACATCGGCACGAGGCAATTTGAATCGCTATATACCACCCTTGTTGACAAGATATGCTATAATTGAAACATATCGTCGACGAACTTCGTGCGTGACTTAGCAAAAGAAAGTGCTTAGGTGGCAACCCTCTTGCTTCTGAATTACGGTCACTTTATTGGCATACTACTAATGGTGGTTTTATATTAGTCGTGTTTGTTGTTGAGTTATGGGATTGGTGCAGACTAGCCGTGGTAGGTGGACTAACCGCAGTGGCTA
>CAZJMM010000012.1:13789-15936 GCA_964547155.1 uncultured Dehalococcoidaceae bacterium
CAGTGGCTATCAGTCGGCGTCGACGGCAGTAAAAATTGTAAGCCTGAGGGAACTTATGAAAGAATCTCTATCTGCAAACGAAGCTCTTAGATTGTGGGTACTGCTAGGTCAGGCAAGAGACGTAATACGTAATGCTATACGGAGAGAATTAGAACAATTCAATGTTACTCCTAGGCAGGCTGCCGTGTTAATGGTTCTTCAGGCTAATGCTGAAAAATTGACGCCGGCTGAGATATCGCGGCAGCTTTTCCGAGAACCTCACACCATTTCCGCAATCCTGAAGAGAATGGAAAAACAAGGATGGTTAACAAGACACAAGGACTTGAATAAGAAGAACCTAATAAGAGTAGCCTTAACTGAGGAAGGACGCAAACTCTATCTCAAAACAAGCAAGCGAAAGTCTATACACAAAATATTCTCTTGCTTATCTAAGGAAGATGTCAGGCAACTGAGTTCATGCTTGGAGAAACTAAAGCGCAGGGGAATGAAAGAAATTGGAATGAAACACGACACGTTCTTTTCACCCTGACAGCGAGTGCTGTAGAAACCCTTATCGTAATGTGTACCCAAACCGGCTAGCTGATTTATTGCTTGGTTAAACCATGTGATACCAAGGCTCAACCTTAAGGTCTGTAAAAAGACCAGCTCTTACACCGGGATCATTTTCTGCAATGCTCTTTGCCTCCTCTAAAGAATCCGCTATTATTAACGATAATCCCCATGTAAAAGCGACTGTTGGTCCCCCAGCCAGTATCTTGCCCGTGGAGCTTAACTCCTTGATATACCGTAGATGAGCTTCAACCTGAGGAGCGATATCTTCAGGTAATCTACCCCCGGGCTTGAGCGCCTCGAAATGTGCTTTCCTGAATTTAGGAGAGATAGTCGATGTCACTACATAAGTTCCCATGGTTGTCCTCTTTCTTTGCCTGACTTCTTTCCTATGTAATCTTTTGGGGGGGGCATTCTTTACGCAAATAGGGTTCTCTCTACATAATTTCTGCCGCCGCCACCGTTTTCATCAGAACTGGCTTCAGATTGAAATTTTGCTGTGCTAAAAATAGATGCCCTTTATATTATCAAATTGCGCCAGTTTTTCCAGTGCATCTTTTCCCAGCCTGTCCGCATACTCAGTCCACCTCAGCTAACCATAAATGTGGTGCAGAGGTGGGGGCATAGTCCTTGACATGTTGTGTTATAATGTTGACAAATTAAGAAATAGCGTGTGCGAATTTCGACCACGAACGACTATCAGAAAATAACGAAGAGCAGTACATAGGCTCTTCAAAGGGTTCCTGAACTAACTTGACAGATTATACGTCGCAGACGAGCAGACTAAACATCTTTGTAAAGAAGGCTGGATAAATCTGTGGAGGAGAACAAATGAGAGAAACGTATGGTGGTGAGATAATTGGCAAGGTTCTTAAAGAGGAGGGTATGAAATACTTCTTTGGTGTTCAGGGAGCGCATATGTGGGGCTTGTTGCTGGGTATTTGTGAGCAGGATATCAAGATGATTCATATGCGCCATGAGCAAGCCGGTGTCTATGCTGCCGATGCTTATGCCAGGGTGACTAAAAGCCCTGGAGTATGTTTTGGGACTGCCGGGCCCGGTATGCAGAACATGGTAGCCGGCATATCCCAAGCCTATGTCGCTCGAAGCCCGGTCCTAGCCCTCTTTGGTCAGCACCCCGTATTTGAGGATGGACTGAAGGGACTTCAAGTAGGCTGGGGAACTGACGTAGTGAGGACGACGACTAAATGGGGTTTGCGTGTAGTAGATGGTAACACCGTGGGGTATTGGGTACGCAGGGCTCTTCGGGACGTTCTGACCTATCCTCCAGGACCTGTTGCTTTAGACCTGCCGCCAGGGACGACAGCGCCTCGATTTCGAGAAGAGAGACAAAGGTACACTGGCTGGCGAGGTCCGGTTTCGACTGTGCCGACAGGGCCAGCTGATGAGGGGCTGGTAGAGAAGGCGGTAAGAATACTGCTGGATGCGGAGAGGCCAATAATAATGGGCGGTGATGGCATTTACTGGTCTAATGCTTCCGCTGAGCTTCAGGAACTTGTTGAGCTGCTTCAAATCCCGGTTAATACGCGGAGGATGGGACGGGGAGCAGTGCCGGATGACCACCCACTTGCCGTTGG
>CAZJMM010000013.1:0-15657 GCA_964547155.1 uncultured Dehalococcoidaceae bacterium
CTACCAGTATGCCTCCTAAACCAAACATCAGCACTGGTCCAAACTGAGCATCCTTCGTCATGCCGATGATTACTTCTGCCCCGGGGCGAGCCATCTTCTGAACTGAAACTCCTTCAATTTTAGCTCGAGGGTGACTCTTCTTTACTACTGAGAGAATTTCAGTATAAGCTTTGCTTACTTGGGTGCTATTCTTAAGATCTAACTTTACTCCTCCAGCATCACTTTTATGTATGATATCGGGTGAGACTATTTTTAATACAACAGGGAACCCTATCCTTTTACTTATAGAGAGAGCTTCTTTTTTAGTACGGGCAAGCTTGGTCTCGGTTACCGGTATCCCAATTTCCTTCAGTATTTCTTTAGCTTCTATCTCGTTGAGCTGTGTTCTTTTCTCTTTCTGTATCTGATTTAGTGTCTGAGTAACAACCATTTTAAACTCCTGCGTTGGAGTTATGAATTGGGTAAATAACCCTATTAACTTCTTCTATTTTAATCTATTCTGTTTGAACTGGGAAGGGTTTCTAAAAAAGTGATGATAGACCTCTTGACAAGAATGTTCTAATCCTGTAATCTTTAAATTTAATCGAATATGACAAAGGCTGGGAACAAGACTAGTACGTCACGAAGCGGAATTCAGAGAGTCGGGTAAGGTGTGAGCCGATATTAGCGCAGTGATGGGATGGACTTGGGAGCCGCAAACCGAAAGAGTAAGATTTAGTTAATGGCTTAAATAGGCTTTGTCGCAAGGGTAGCGTTATCATAACCCAGGGTATCGTCCTGAGAATCAGGACCGTACCTGTAATGAGACGGTTGCAAGACCAAACAAGGGTGGTACCGCGAAAGAAAAGCCTCTCGCCCCTTGGGCGAGAGGCTTTCTATTTTTGCAGGAGGGCTAAAGTGTCAACAATGTCATGGAGATGGCCCCGAGAGGGGCAAGAACAACTTTAGGTCACTTTGATCAAAAGCTTCGAATAATTCTAAAAAGGAGGAGAAAATGAAGTTTACTAAATATGTCTTGACTGAAAAGGAAATGCCTACTTCTTGGTACAATATCCAGGCTGACTTGCCCGAGCCTTTGCCTCCACTGCGACATCCGGGGACAAAGGAGCCAACTAGGCTGCCACCTATGCTTTATGCACGAGCCCTGGATGAGCAGGAATTCAGCAAAGAAAGGTATATTGAGATTCCTGAAGAAGTCCAGGATATCTACAAAATGTGGCGTCCGACTCATCTTCATCGGGCTTACCGCTTGGAGAAAGCCCTGGGCACTCCAGCTAAGATTTTCTATAAGTATGAAGGGACCACTCCAGCCGGCAGCCACAAATTAAACACCGCTGTAGCGCAGGCATACTATGCCAAAAAGGAGGGGTGCAAGCGCCTGTGCACCGAGACCGGCGCCGGACAGTGGGGTAGTGCCTTGGCTCTGGGTTGCCGATTCTTTGACATGGAGTTAAAGGTCTACATGGTCAAGGTCAGCTATTATCAGAAGCCGTACCGGCGTATTCTTATGGAGACATGGGGAGCTAATGTAGTACCAAGTCCGAGTCAAGATACCAATATCGGGCGCACAATCCTAAGTCAGGACCCTGATTGTCCGGGCAGCTTGGGTATTGCCATAAGCGAAGCGTGTGAAGATGCTGCGAGCCGTGATGACTCCCTATATTCATTGGGCAGTGTCGTCAACCATGTCCTGCTCCACCAGACCATTGTCGGTCAGGAAGCCAAGAAGCAGATGGAGAAGGCTGGTGCTTACCCGGATATTATTGTCGGCTGCATTGGTGGGGGCAGCAATTTTGCTGGAGTGTTCCTCCCCTTTATCCCCGACAAGCTAAAGGGGAAAAAGATACGGATTATTGCTGTTGAGCCGGAGGCTTGCCCGAGTATTACCAAAGGACCATATACCTGGGATTATGGTGATGTCTGCGGAATGGCGCCAATAGTCAAAATGTATACTTTAGGGCATACTTTTATACCACCTAAGATCCATGCAGGTGGGCTTCGTTACCATGGTATGGCGCCCATAATCTGCCATCTCCATCGGCTTAGGCTTATAGAAGCTGAAGCTGTTCATCAGATTCCTGTTTTCAAGAGTGCTGTTGAATTTGCTCGGGCTGAGGGAATTGTCCCAGCACCGGAACCTGCCCACGCCATTAAAGTAGTCATTGACGAAGCCTTAGCTTGTAAGGAATCCGGCGAAAGCAAGACGATTCTTCTGGCGCTCAGCGGGCATGGTCATTTTGACTTAGGCGCTTACGATGAGTATCTTTCTGGAAAACTCGAAGACTACGAATATCCTAAGGAACTGGTGGAAAAGGCACTGGCTGATTTACCCAAGGTAGAAGTTAAGTAGGAGATTCTTTTAAGGTTGTAACAACTGTGGGGCTGGGGGCTCAGACATTAATCAGCATACCCTCATAGCCAATGCTGACATCAGCTCCCAGCTCTGTGGCTATTTGCCTGACTTCTTTCTTGATCTCATTCTCCACCTGTGGAGTAATGTGGACAATGATAACATGTGGTAGATACCCTTTAAGTTGGCGGAACTGCAATAGTTCTTGTTTCAAAAATTGAGCGCAAAGATGTCCTCCATTTTGTAGTATGTCTGCCCACTCATTAATACCCGAAACCTCAGTTATCAGTAATTGGGGTGAAGTGTGGTTCCAGCACTCATGTAGACCTCGACCGGTATCAGCAGTATAAAAGAGGCTTTTCCCTTTTGGGGAAACAACTTGATAACCGACAGAAGGGACAGGGTGTTTTACTGGCAAAGGTGTTACTTTGTAACCTTCGATAACCTCCTCTTTAAATGGTTGAATAGTGTGAAACTGTAAGGAAGGATTGTCTTTGGAAGGAAATCGTGAAAAGTCTACGTAGATTTTACCGTCAAGCAGGCAGGGAGTAGTAACTTCAATAGCCTCCTTAGTAGCGTAGATTTTGACCGGCGACCAGAAAGCAGCATTCATTCCTAAAGTGACCAAATCGCGAACATGGTCAAAGTGGTGATGAGTAATCAAAACTGCCTTTATTTTTTTCTGGTCTGCCAAGGAAAGGCTGGAAGTAAGTGCGCCGGCGTCTATAGCTAATATGTTGTCAATGAGCAGCGTAACTAATCGTGCCTCTTTGGTTTCAGCATTATGCGCTCCCAGAATTTGAACTTTCATTTCTCTCCTGAGCTTATCAAGTGCTATGTCATTTTATCTAATAGTTGTAGATTTTGCCATATTTTATCTGCGTTTTCAAAGGCAGCTAAAGGATGAGTTGGTCTAAAGTAATCGTTTATGCTAAAATTTTCTTTTAGCTATTGTGAAGGGAAAGGATGACTATGACAAAGACATGGAAGCTATTTCATATATGTTTACTTACTTTAATCTTACTATTAAGTCTCAATAGCGCCGGTTGTTTGACATTTTCACCTCAGGCGCCGGAATTGTCGCCACCTGCCGAGCAAGCTAATACTCATGACTCAAGTGCTCCCATTAATCCTGGCTGGACTCCACCGGCGCAGGGAGACGAGTCCAGTCAACCTACCTTAGCTATTCCGGAGATTGTCAGGAAGGCGACTCCGAGTGTCGTTGCCATTCAGACAGAGGTAATAACCTATGATATATTCTTTCAGCCAGTACCTCAGCAGGGTGCTGGCACCGGCATTATCATAGATAGCCAGGGTTATGTGGTTACAAATTATCATGTAGTTGAAAATGCTGAGAATATACGAGTTACCTTGACAGACAGCAGGACTTTCTCTGCTGTTAAAGTTAGAGGAGATCCATGGACAGATTTAGCTGTCATTCAGATAGATGCTAAAGACTTGCCCAAAGCTGAAATTGGACGCTCTGATACTCTTGTTGTTGGTGAAGGCGTTGTAGCTATTGGTAATGCCTTAGCTTTAGAAGGTGGTCCTACGGTTACCTCAGGCATTGTAAGCTACTTAGGACGTTCCATACAAGAACCAAATGGTACTGTCATCTATGACCTTATCCAGACTGACGCCGCTATTAATCCTGGTAATAGCGGAGGACCACTTTTAAATATGGCAGGGCAGGTTATAGGTATTAACACTGCCATAGCTGCTGAAGCTGAAAATATTGGCTTTGCGATAAGTATTTCCCCGGCTTTACCTATTATAGAGCAATTGATTCGGGAAGGACGCATTATTCGCCCTTGGCTGGGTGTAACCTTTTATCCAACACAAGACGGTGTTGTCCTCACCTATGTTGACCCGAGTAGCCCCGCTGACAAAGCTGGTCTCCGAGTAGGGGATATCATTGCCCAGTTTGCTGGGCAAAAGATATCAACCACTGAAGAATTAAGACAGGCTATCATCTCCAGTAAAATTGGAGAAAAAGTAGAGATAGTCTTTATAAGAGATGGCAGAGAGCACAAAACTACGGCAGTATTGGTAGAAAGCCCACCACGATAGGACTTGAAATCTATAGCCTTTTTATGCCAAAGACTACTTTACTACCGTTAATGGTGAAAGTATCAGAATAAATTCCTGCTTCGGGGCTACTTTCAATGAGTTCTCGAGACAGGGTCTCTTGTTTGATGTAGTCGGCGAACTTTTCTATCACCCTTCTTATCCCAATTTCACCCCAATAATAAGTTACAATGTAGTCAGCAATATCAAATCCCGCAGCTCGACGCATTGTCTGAAGGCGACGTACTACCTCTCTTGCTGTTCCTTCAGCTATTAATTCTGGCGGCAGCTCTATATTTGCCGCTACCCAGTGCTCTTCATCGCTGGCTGAAACATAACCGGGTTCATCAATAGGGTATTCCTTATCACTGAATTCAACTTCTTTAACGTTAATTTCATCAACAATCTGGTGAGCAAGCCTACTCAGAGCCTCCTTTTCTTTTTCTGATTTTACTTTAATTATTGCTTTAACCAGTGGCTGACGAACTTTAATTCCTGCCTGACTACGAGCAGCTCTACCCAAACTTGATATCTTCATTACTAACTTCGTGTCTGCCATGAGCAGCTTATCAATCTGGCTTTGGTCAGCCACTGGGAAATCAGTCAAATGGACACTCTGTAGAGCTTCGGAGGAAATGGAGCGCACAAGGTTTTGATAAAGCTCTTCAGCAATAAAAGGAGTGAAAGGGGCAAGGAGTTTACATAGAATGACCAAACATTGATACAGTGTAGTATAAGCTGCCATTTTGTCGGCATCATTTTCACTTTTCCAGAATCGGCGTCGACTCCGTCTCACGTACCAGTTTGACAGATTATCAACAAAATCGCTAATCCTTCGTGCTGCTGTAGTTGGGTCATAATTGTCTAAAGCTTCTGTCACTTGCTCGATTAGATAATTAAGTTCGGAAAGGATCCATTTATCTAAATCGGAAAGGGATGTGGCCATCTCTAATCTGGGCTCAAAACGGTCAATGTTGGCGTAGATGATGAAGAAAGAATAAGTGTTCCACAAAGTGAGCAGGAAGTTTCTCACCGCCTCCGTTACTATTTCTTCAGAAAAACGCCGCACGTTTCCTGGCGGTGATGAGGTAAAGAAATACCACCTTAATGCGTCAGCGCCGTAGCGATTGGTAATTTGCCGCGGTTCTACTACATTTCCCTTAGCTTTGCTCATCTTTTCACCTTGAGCATCGAGGACATGTCCGAGGCAGATAACGTTCTTGAAACAGGGACGACCAAAGAGTAATGTAGATAAGGCATGAAGACTGTAAAACCAGCCTCGTGTTTGGTCAACAGCTTCACAAACAAAATCTGCTGGGAAACTTTCGCTAAACATATCCTCGTTTTCTAAGGGATAATGCCATTGAGCAAAAGGCATAGCTCCAGAATCAAACCAGCAGTCAATTACTTCTGCCTGCCGTCTCATTTCACCGCCGCAGTGAGAGCAGGCAAAAGTTATACCATCTATGAAGGGTCGGTGCAGGTCCAGAGATTCTACCCATCCTTTAAGGTTTGGTTTTGATTTCAGTTCTCCTATACTTCCGATACATTCATAGCTGTTGCAGCTTAAACAATTCCATATATTAAGAGGCGTTCCCCAGTAGCGTTCCCGGGAGAAAGCCCAGTCTACATTACTCTCCAACCAATCACCAAAACGGCCGTACTTAATATGCTCAGGATACCAGTTAATTTCAGTGTTTCCTTTAATAAGCTCTTTCTTGAGAGCAGTGGTTCTGATATGCCACGTTCTTTTGGCGTAATACAAAAGTGGTGTGTCACAGCGCCAGCAGAAGGGATAAGTGTGGATAATTCGCTCACTCCGTAAAAGTAGTCCTCGAGCTTTAAGGTCGTCGAGAATTGGAGGGTCAGCCTCTTTAACAAACTTACCAGCAAAGGGATAGTTACCGGTAATTCTACCCTCTAAGTCTACAGGTTGAACGAAGTCTAATCCTTCCACCCCTCCAATTTCAAAGTCCACCTCGCCAAAAGCTGGAGCAACATGCACAATCCCGGTTCCTTCATCTAACGAAACAAAGTCGCCAGTTATCACTGGGTATCTTAAGTCTGCTTGTGCCGGCTGGATAATAAAAATCTCGTAAAGTTTTTGGCTGGTATTAGGATTGAAACGCCGTCTTTCTATACCGAAATGGTGAGGGTTGAATAAAGGCTCGTAGTTAACACTGAGGTCTTTCCCTGAGACTGTGGCAATTTGTTTATAGCCTTCGGCTTTAACCTTATTAACTAAGGCTGCAGCCAAAATTAAATAATCTTCCTTTTCTTCTAGAATCGCATAGTCAGCTTGAGGTGATACTGCTAGAGCTGTGTTTCCTGGTAGAGTCCATGGCGTTGTGGTCCAGGCAAGGAGAAAAATGGGTTTAATTAATGGATCGGGGCGAAAAATGCGATGGAGCTTCGTACGTTTTTTCAAGGAATTTGGGTCAACTTTGAACTTTACATAAATTGAAGGGTCATTAGTATCATCTTTATATCCTAGAGCTACTTCATGGGAGCTAAGGGAGGTACCACAACGGGGGCAATGGGGTGTAACTTTGTATCCTTGATAAATTAGTTTTTTGTCCCATAATTGCCTTATTGCCCACCAGCACGATTCAATATAGCTATTGTCTAAGGTCATGTAAGGATGCTCTAAATCTAACCAAAAGCCAATGCGTTCTGTCATTGCTTCCCAGTCTTTAAGATAGTGAAAAACGCTTTCCCGGCAGCGAGCATTAAACTGGGCTACGCCGTATTCTTCAATTTGAGCTTTAGTGGTAAAACCGAGTATCTTCTCTATTTCCAACTCGACAGGTAACCCATGAGTGTCCCATCCAGCCTTACGTGGGGCGCAGTAACCCCGCATTGCTTTATAGCGTGACATAACATCTTTAAAGGCTCGAGACAGTGTATGGTGTATTCCGGGGCTACCGTTAGCTGTAGGTGGACCTTCGTACAATATGAAACGAGGTGCGCTAATACGTAGGGATATGCTCTTTTCAAAAATCTTATTCTCTTTCCAAAAGTGGAGGATATGTTCTTCTACTTCCGGAAAAGTTGGCTTTGTTGTTACCGGTTTAAACATATTTATTTTTTCTTCAACAAGATGACTACCTTTCGTCCCTCACCTTCACCAGTGCTTTGTGTAGAGACGTCAGGATGATTAGCCAGAGCTAAATGGATAATACGCCTTTCATTCGCTGGCATTGGCTCTAAGGTCATTGACCGTCGACTTGTCTTTACTTTCTCTGCCAAGCGCAATGCTAAGCTCTGCAAAGCTTCATGTCGACGTTTCTTATATCCAGCAACATCGATAGTTAGAGGTAACCAGGCTTTGAGTTGTTCAGCTACTATTAGTCTGACTATGTACTGTAAGCAAGCTAAAGTCTGCCCACGCCTACCAATGAGAATACCCAAATCCTCTCCTTCAATATTCAAAGACACGGGAAGATCATTCTTAGACACTTGGACTTCAGCAGTTATGCCCATTAGCTGTAACAATATTTTTAGTGTTTCTTGAGCAACCTTACTAATGTCAGCCCTTGGTTTCCCTTTATCTAAAAGTTTTACTTTTATTTTGGCTTCCCCACCCTTTAAACCTAAAATACCTGCTTTACCTTTCTTCAAAACTTCTATTTCCACCTGATCACGGCTAACACCGAGGTGTTCTAGTGCTTCTCGAACGGCTTCCTCTACTGTTCTTGCGCTTATCTCTAATTCTTCCATGATTTAGCCCCTTCTCCCAAATTGCACTGCTGACTGAATTTGGTCACGTTTTTCGCTTTTTCCGGTTGTCTTGTGCCTTGCCCTTTTTAACTGCTGGGGCTGGCTTTGTTGATGGACCAAATAAATAGCCCCAGCCACCACTAATGAAATACTGGATTATGATGCCAACAATATTGGAAACTACCCAATAAAGGGATAGACCACTGGGGAATTGTAGAGCGAATAAACCAAACATTAGTGGCATCATCAGCAAGGTCATGTTGCTCATAGATTGTTGCCTTGGGTCAGCCGCTGGCGCAGTAACCATCTTCTGTTGTACATACATTGATGCGGCTACCAGAATTGTTAAGATAAGCAGACTGTCAGGCTGCCCTAAATTGAGCCACAGAAATTTGTCTTTTAAGGGCACTGCCTCGTGCACTACTTGCCAAGAATAAAGGTGCTGGGACAGACTAATCAAATCTTCTGGTGTTGCTGCTATAGCCCGCATAATAGACTGGTAGAGAGCTATCCATACTGGAAATTGCACTAACATTGGCCACAAACAACCCAATGGATTAATACCAGCTTCTCTGTAGAGCTTCATCATCTCCTGTTGAAGCTTGACCTTATCCTTAGCATATTTCCTTTGAATTTCCTGGAGTTTTGGCTGCATAACCTGAAGTGCTTTAGTGGATTGAAGCTGTCGTAAAGTTAGGGGTAATGTTATTAACCTTACCACAATAGTCAGGATAATAATTGCCAGTCCAAAGCTGCCAAATAATACACCTGACAAGGCAATTAGACTGTTAAGCATTGGGTTAAGAATGATGGTATACCAAATTTCCACGGTTCAAATTCCCATTGTATTTATCATTTTAGAATCCTTCAAAACCGGAGATAGTTAACTTTCCTTAACGGCTAAATGAAATTTCCAGATGATTTCTCCTTCTGGTATTTTCACCGCATAAAGATAACGATTTTTAGCATGAACATACACTATTCCTTCTTTTTGATACAGTGGTGCCATAACTTGGCTCTTTAAAGAAATAGTGTTCACTATCTCTGAAGTATGAACATTAATCATGTATAGATTACCTATTTCTGAGGCTACTACAACAAAGTCATCCACTAAAACTGGTGAAGAAACGATGGGGTCACCAATTTCGCGCTCCCATAATTTATCACCAGTTTCAATTTTTAAGGCGTAGATCTTACCATCCAGGCAACCAGCATAAGCAATGCCATCACTAACCAAAGGGCATGCCCAGAACCAGTTCTCACCTTTGAACTTCCATTTTTCCTTCCCCTCCAAGATACAATAGAGATACCCATCAAAAGCGCCAAAAAGGACATTATTTTCCCAAACTACTGGTGGTGAAGCAATAGCCGCCGGCACTTGGAAGTGCCATAATTCTTTGCCTTCATCGCTGGATAGCGCATAGAGTTTACCGTCAAAGCTGCTTGCAAGAATAACCTTGTCTTTTACTGCCGGTGCTGCCCATACTTTACCTCTCGTAGGGAAATGCCACTGTAAATCGCCAGTAGTCGCGTCTAAAGCATAAATCCCTTTGGAATCTCCAAAATAGAGAGCGTTGTTGACTATAACGACGTCTCCCACGATATTACCAACGTTCTTACCAGCTTGCTTAGGGTATATCCATTCTCCTTTTACTCCTACTGGAAAGTCTTTTTCCTCCAACCGTGCTGTCGTATTTAGTGCGTAGATTTTGCCAAGATAAGTTCCTACATACACGAGTTCTCCAGCTACTACAGGGGTTCCATAAATAGTTTGAATAGGTGACGGGGCACATGCAAAACCACATGGGAAGCCAGTTGCAGACCCTTCTCTTGGTGGGGAAAATACCCATTCCTCTTGGGCTGGGAAAGGCAGGTTTTGACTTCGGGCTGAGGGGTTGAGAGCCAAGACTTTACCTTCCATAGAGCCAACATATACATTGTCACCGTAGGGTTTTGCGCCGGACCAGCCTCGTGAAGCTGGGGCAGCGCAACCAGAGATGACGAGGAGAAAGCAAATAGCAATAATCCAAAGAGATGAAGTCTTACTCAACGACGTTTGAAGAGCCTAGCCTGTAATCTGTATCTAACCAATTTACTTATCTAATACCTCAAAAATCGAGAAATCAACCTTTCCCCCTTGAGATTTTATGGTACCGGGTCATAGCCACCTCGCGACCAAGGGTTACACCGAACTAAGCGTTTTGCACCAAGCCAACAACCCTTAACCATACCGTATTTCTGGATAGCTTCGTAGGTGTAATGAGAACAACTTGGGATAAAGCGACACGATGAGGGGGTAACTTGAGATACGGTAGACTGATATAACCTAATTAACCCTAAGGTTAACTGTTTCATTCCTTTTGTTTAATTTAGCTCGAGTCAGTAAATTTTCCACAGTCCGTTTCAGTTGGTGATAGGTTGTTTCACCGGCTTCACGTCGGGCTATAAAAACTATGTCCCAACCTGGGTTTATCTCTGATTTATGGACTATCTCCCTGAGCCATCTACGGACACTGTTGCGGACAACTGCTTTACCAACTTCTCTCCCTACTGAGAAACCAAAACGACTTATTTCCAATCCGTTGGCTAACACCTTCATTATCATCAACTTGTCATGCCACCTTTTACCGTGCTCATAGACAATTAAATATTGTTTTCGTTTTCTTAAGGTGGTAATTTCATTCACAAGCTTTTTACGGAACCTTTAAGTAGTAGCTAGGCTAAGCAACGGTTAGCTGCCACCGGCCTTTAAGCTGCCTCGATTTTAATACTGTCTGCCCTCCTCGGGTTGCTTTTCGGGCGCGGTACCCGTGCTTACGCAATCTTGGGACCCTTTTTGGTTGATAAGTTCTTTTTGGCATTTGATATCTCTCGGGTTCTTTAGAGAGTCGGTTTCATATAGAAAGTAGTTTCATTTAATCTTACTTAAGGAGCCACAATTCTAGGTGACTTTATCTTCTCTGGCAGGGGAGTAACCTGTCTTTTGAATATGGGTTGTGGTATAGGGTAATAACGCCAGATGGCGGGCTCTTTTTATTGCCAGAGCCAAACGCCGCTGATGCTTAGCACAAGCACTACTTCGACGCCTAGTTGCAATTCGTCCATCATCGGTTATATAACGGCTTAACTTGGAAACGTCCTTATAATCTATTACCTTTATTTTCTCAGTGCAAAATGGGCAAACCCTTGGCTTAGGAATGAATCGTTGCCCACTTCCTCTTCTCGTTTTTGTCCTTTTTATACCTTGTGCCATTCTGTAATCACCCTTGCCTTAAATACACTAAGATTGTTGACTACCTTATCATCAGACTGGATTAAATTTCTGTAGGGCTTAGAAGGGTAAATCTTCAGGCTCAATTTCCTCACTGGTTGACTCAGGAGGCAGGGGAGCCAAAGCCTGTCGGTCCAGAAACAATACCCGATTTGCTACCACTTCAACTCGTGACCGTTTTTGCCCATCTTGTCCCTCCCAGGTGCGAGTGCGTAGTCTACCCTCCACATAAACTCGCTGTCCTTTAGTCAGAAACTGGTTGCAGCTTTCGGCTAATTTGCTCCAGGCAATGACAGTAAACCATTCTGTTTCTTGTTTGCGTTCACCATCAGGGGCAGTATAGACTCTATTTGTAGCCACGCGGAAAGAAGTTACTGGATTGCCATTTGGGGTAAACCGCATCTCGGGATCGGTACCGACGTTTCCAATAAGAAATACCTTGTTCAGGCTTGCCATATTCTTAAGACTTTTCTCCTTCGGGTGTCCTTACCAGCAGATGCCTTATCACCTCATTAGATAGATGCAAATTGGCTTTTATTTCCTTGGTTACTTTTGGTTCAAGTTTAAAACGGGTCAAAATATAGTTCCCTTCCAAGTACTGACCAATAGGATAAGCTAACTTTCTACGCCCCCATTGACTTACTTCGGTAACACTGCCCCCTTTACTGGTTATGAAACCTGTTACTTTATCCAGCACCTTAGGTATCTCTTCGTCTATTACCTTGGGGCTCACAATAACTATTAATTCATAATCACGCATTCTATTCGCTCAACTGAATTGAATCAAAAGTCGGCTCATTATAGCACAATAGGAAAAAGGCAAACAACCTCTGCATGCAGACTATTTAGACAATTTAATATTAAACCCTTCTTGTTAGTTCTGGTCAATCTATAATTTGCTCCAGCTCAAAGCGGTAACTTTCAATCACCGGATTAGCCAGGAGCTTGTGGCACATTTCTTGGATTTGCTTGTGGGCTTCGCTTAAGTCGTTTTGATCTATGCGAATTTCCATATATTTACCAGCACGGACACTGGTAACGGTGGTAAAACCCAAGTTGTGGAGAGCTCCTCTAATGGTCAGCCCTTGGGGATCATTAACTGTGGGTTTGAGAGTGACATAAACTTTAGCTATATACAACTTCAGTCTCCCAATTAAATTGGTTAGGCGGAGGCGAAAGTCACTGCAGGGAATCGCGTTATCAAAGTGATTTAATTCTTAACCTCTCCCCTGTTAAACGATGAAAGGCATCTCGATACCTGATGGATGTTTGTTCAATTACTTCCGTAGGTAATTCTGGTGCTGGTGGCTCCTTATTCCAACCTGAAGCTATCAGCCAGTCCCGCACGGGTTGTTTATCAAAACTCGGTTGGGAACCACCGACGGTATATTGGCTGGCATCCCAAAAACGGCTGGAGTCGGGAGTTAGCAACTCGTCAATGAGAATAAGCTTATTGTTGATAAGACCAAACTCAAATTTGGTATCAGCAATAATAATGCCGCTGTTCTGTGCATAGTTCTTAGCGTAGTTGTAAAGAGTTAGGCTCCTTTCCTCAAGTTCCTCAGCTAAGATTTCACCCACCATTTTTTTTAACTCTTTCTTGGTCAAGGGTTTATCGTGTCCTTGTTCTGCTTTAGTAGTAGGCGTGAAAAAAGGTTGGGGGAGTTCTTGGCTTTCTTTTAACCCATGAGGCATGGGGGTAAAGGCTACTGTCCCATTTTCTCTATACTCTGCCCAAGCTGAGCCAGAAAGATAGCCCCGGACAACGCATTCCACAGGTAGACGTTTGGCTCTGTTAACAATCATGGAGCGTCCAAGCAAATATTCTGGGCAAGCATTGGGAAGGATAAACGGATAGACATGATTTGGGTCATCAACTACTTTTATAAAGTGATTAGGCACAAGCCGAGATGTTTTTTCAAACCAGAAAGCCGAAAGTTGGTTAAGTACCAGACCCTTGTCTGGGATGGTACAAGGTAGGACAACATCAAATGCAGAAATACGGTCAGTAGCCACTATGAGAAGCTTGTCACCAAGTTCATAAGTATCCCGCACTTTACCGCGGTGGAATAATGGCAAGGATAAATTTGTCTCAAATAAAACCATTTCCGTACCTCTCACAGTGCTTTTGGAGCAAGCTCACCAGCTTCTACTACTTCGCGTTTCTTCTTGGGGGTGAGCCCAAGGCGATTAAATATCTTGTCTACGTATTTTAGGTAGTAATTGTAATTGAAAAGAGATTCTAACTGGTCAGGTGGTAGGTAAGCTATCACCTCTGGGTCAGCTTTAAGCAATACTAAGAAG
Organism: uncultured Dehalococcoidaceae bacterium; assembly: GCA_964547155.1. Classification (GTDB taxonomy): domain Bacteria; phylum Chloroflexota; class Dehalococcoidia; order GIF9; family DYGU01; genus CAZJMM01. The sequence continues at coordinate 13,713 of CAZJMM010000013.1, forward strand.
TTAGTACCTTCTTGCCAGGCTTTCATGGAATGGCGTTGGACTAAAGCGTAGGCTTTTTGTCGCTCCATCCCCTTCTCAATCAAAGACAGAAGTACTCTTTGAGAGAAGACCAAGCCATGAGTAATATCTAAGTTGCGTCGCATATTCTCAGGATAGACCTGAAGTCCCTTCATGACTGAAGTGAATAAGTTAAGGATATAATCTAAGGCGAGACAGGAATCGGGCAGGATAATGCGCTCGGTAGAGGAATGACTGATGTCTCGTTCGTGCCATAGAGCAATATTCTCCATAGAAGTTAGAGCGTAGCCTCTGATAAGGCGAGCTAGTCCACAGATGCGCTCGCATAACTCAGGGTTTCGTTTATGGGGCATGGCTGAAGACCCTGTTTGCCCAGCTTCAAAGGGTTCTTCTACTTCTCGAACTTCAGTGCGCTGTAAGGCTCTAATCTCAGTAGCAAACTTTTCTAGAGAGCTAGCGATAATGGCTAAAGTAGTGATGAATTGGGCATGACGGTCACGCTGAATTATCTGGCTGGATATTGGAGCTGGGATTAGCCCTAATCGGGCACAAGTTTTTTCTTCAACCTCGGGTGGTACTGTGGCATAAGTACCAACCACGCCGGAGATTTTACCGACGGCGATAGTTTTTTTGGCTTCAGCTAATCTTTGGGTATTTCGTCCCATTTCCTCTTTCCACAAGGCTAATTTCAGACCGAAGGTGGTGGGTTCAGCGTGCACGCCGTGAGTCCGCCCCATTATAATGGTATTTTTATGTTCTAAGGCTCTTTGTTCCAAGATAACAATGAGATTATCAATATCCTTAGCTAAGAGGGCAGCAGCTTCTACTAATTGAAGACTCAAAGCGGTATCCATGATGTCGGATGAGGTGAGCCCGAGGTGTATAAAACGGGACTCGTTACCAAGACTTTCAGATACAGAGCGTAGGAAAGCAGTCATATCATGGTGGGTGACTTTCAAGTGTTCCGCAACATGTTCAAGGTTATAGCGGGCTTTCTTTATCTTCGAGACGGCTTCTTTGGGTATGGTACCGAGCTCTGCCCAAGCTTCACAAGCTGCTATCTCAATCTGGAGCCATTTGTCAAACTTATTTTGCTCCGACCATATTTTTTTCATTTGAGGACGGGAATAACGTTCAATCAATGATTTCTCCTTGTCGGATAGAAATGAACTTCTATATTTGAATTAGCCTTTTGATAGGCTCTGGCGATATTTTTGGTAAGCCTCCTTTATCTTATCATATTTTAGCGAGAGAATCTGAGCAGCAAGAAGTGCTGCATTTTTAACACCAGAAATACCAATACCAACGCTGGCAACAGATATTCCCGCTGGCATTTGGACGATGGAGAGAAGAGAGTCGATGCCTTTCAGGTCACTGGTAGGTAGAGGTATTCCGATGACTGGAAGAGTTGTCCAACTGGCCAAGACTCCAGGAAGGTGAGCAGCATAACCAGCTCCGGCTATAATAACCTCTATCCCTTGTGTTTCAGCCTTTAAAGCATATTCTCGGGCACCCTCTGGATTTCTATGGGCTGATATGACGGAAATTTCATAATCAATGTCCAAATTATGTAACAATTCCAATGCCGGCTGTATTAGTGGTTCGTCGGTTTTACTACCGATAACTATACCTACCTTAGGCATTTAGTTTACCTCCCGGGCAGCGATATCTTTTCGGTAATGGCATCCTTCAAAGTGAATGCGTGGTAAATTGCTGTAAACTTTATTTCGGGCTTCAGCCATAGTTTTACCAGTGGCGGTTATGGTAAGTACTCTACCCCCATCAGTATACGTTTGCTTGTCTTCTCCCAGCCTTGTTCCGGCATGAAATACCAGAATGTCTTTGTCTAAGTTATTCAACCCCTCAATTGGAAAGCCGGTGCGGTAATTTCCAGGATAACCTGCTGATGCCATTACTACGCTAACAC
>CAZJMM010000014.1:0-15025 GCA_964547155.1 uncultured Dehalococcoidaceae bacterium
AAGTAATGACGAAGGCAGTTGATAAAATTATAGTGATGGATGAAGGCATGAAAATAGCCGAAGGTGAGCCACAGGCAGTAATGAACGATAGCAAGGTGATTGAAGCTTATTTTGGTGCTTGATAAATAAATCGTGTTTATAGAGGAGGTTTAGTTACAAATGAAAATGGCTCAAGAAGTGCTGTTGGAAGTCAGCAACATAGACGTATTCCATGGTACATTTCAAGCCTTATGGGATGTATCACTGGAAGTAAGACGCGGTGAAATGCTGGCTCTTATTGGCAGCAATACGGCAGGTAAATCCACGCTGCTGGATACAATTTCAGGCTTACTCCGACCCGCCAAAGGGCACATTGAATTTGAAGGCAAAGATATCACCAGATTAGCCCCCTACCAGATAGTCGAGCTCGGAATCACACAAGTCCCTGAGGGTAGAGGTATCTTCCCCGAAATGTCTGTATTAGACAATCTTATCATAGGCTCTTATAGCCGTAAAGCAAGACGAAAGAAAGAAGAAAATCTCAAGATGGTATATGAGCACTTTCCCATATTAGAAAAAAGGAAGAGACAAACTACTAAGACACTTAGCGGTGGAGAGCAACAAATGCTCGTCATTGGGCGTGGTTTAATGGCAGACCCCGAGTTAATGCTTCTCGATGAGATCTCCCTCGGGCTGGCTCCTATAGTTGTCAATGAGTTGTTCAAAGCTTTGATGGAAATTAGACAAAGAGGTATTACTATTCTCTTCGTGGAGCAAAACGTAAGGCGAAGCCTACAGGAAGCAGACAGAGCGTACATATTGGAGAATGGTCGTGTCACTCTCAGTGGCACCGCTGCTGAACTCCAAGAGGAAGAGGAGGTCAAGAAAGCATACTTCGGAATATGAGAATTTCGGGTATGGATGTGTGATAAATGGCAGGTCTTGGTGACATAACTACTCCCCTTGTAATGGGGATCTTACTGGGCGGGTTATATGCTCTCATTGCCTTAGGTCTTTCCCTGGTTTTTGGAGTCATGAAGGTAATAAACGTAGCTCACGGAGATCTGGTCATATTCGGCAGCTACTTTGCTTATGCAGCAATGACCATGTTGGGGATAGACCCTATTCTAAGCTTAGTCATGGGTATACCCCTATTGTTTGTAATCGGTTTCGGTGTTCAAAGATTCCTCCTCAACCGAGCTTTTGCAGTATCATTAGACGCTGCACTGCTGGTTTGTTTCGGGATTTCCATAATATTTCAAAATCTTTGCCAGATCATATGGACGCCGTTCTCCAGGGGTTTGAGACCACCTTACGCCTTGGAAAGTTTTAGTGTTGGCGTAGTTCATATTCCGTTAGTATATCTGCTGGATCTTGTCGGCGCTTTAGTAGTGATGCTTTTCCTCCGCGAATTCCTCAGGAGAACATATTTGGGCAAGGCAATCAATGCCGCCTCTCAGAATAGGAGAGCAGCTCATTTGATGGGGATAGATACTAGCCGCGTATATGGCTTCGCCTTCGCTATAGCTATGGCCTTTGCTGCTATAGCCGGCGTCTTCCTTGGATTGACTTATCCGTTTACCCCGACATCGGGAGTCGCCTTCCTGATTATTGCCTTTGGTGTAGTTATAGTAGGTGGTTTAGGCAGCATGCTGGGGACATTTATTGGGGGTATAGTCTTTGGGTTAGCACAAACTCTTGGTGGCTATTTCTTGGGTGCTGTGGCTCAGATGTTTGTTGCCTATATCCTGGTGTTTATAGTATTAGCCATAAGACCACAAGGCATATTTGGCCGTTAGGAGGAACATGAGAGTTACCATGCCACGATTGAGAGGAGGATTGATACCGTTTGCGGTCGTAGTCGTGCTGGCAGTGCTGGCGGTGCTGCCGGTGTTAGGAATGCCCCAGGAGTGGCTCCTTTACCTCCTTATCTTCTTTATATACCTAGCTCTGGCAAATATGTGGAATTTGCTTGCTGGTTATAGTGGTCTGATATGCCTATGCCCGGCTGCTTTTGTTGGGCTGGCAGGCTACACCGTAGCAATAGGCACATGGGTCGGTTTGCCTTTTTATCTGGGAATAATAGCTGGAGCTATAGTAGCGGCAGCATTTGCTCTACTCATCTCTTTTCCTGTCTTTAGGCTGAGAGGCATCTATTTCGCTATCGGGACACTGGTTCTACCTGAAATACTGAAGGCTTGGTTTTTGCTTTGGAGACCTGTCGGGGGTGTGATGGTCGGTAGGGGTGCGGGCTACGCCGTAAAAGGTGTAGAAGGGGTTTCCTTAGCAGAGTGGTACTGGGTAGCTCTTGTTATCGGGATAGCATCAATTTTCCTTATGCGAACAATCTTGAGTACAAAACTGGGACTGGGGCTTGCCGCAATTCGCGATAATGATGACACTGCCGCCAGTTCTGGGATAGACGTCTTCCGATTAAAGTTGTACTCCTTTCTCATTGGTGCCTTCATAATGGGAATAGCTGGGGCTGTCTTCTACACTTACAGCGGATATATAGAGCCGATCGGCGCCTTCAATATACGCTGGTTACTTGTAGCACTCCTCGCTACTGTCATAGGGGGCGAAGGCATTGAAGGGGGACCGATTATTGGAACGGCTATCGTTGTCATTTTGCAATTCTTGCTAGCCAGATATGCTGGAATCAGTCTACTTATACAGGGTGCGTTACTGATCATCATAATGTTACTAGCACCGCAAGGTATTGTTGGCTACGTACAAAAGACCCGAGCTTATCGTCCCCTATCAAAGTTAGTCACCGGACGATGATTGTTTTTCCCCAAACTAGCACGGGGTTTTAGGAGAGATAAAGGAAAACGATTCTGGCAAGGAGACGATGAAATGGACTGGGAAGTGAAACATTATCCTATGTATTATGCTGGAGTGAAACAGGTCTATCCTAATGTGCAACCTGGATCTCCTATATACGCTAAAGCCGTGGTGGTAGGCAATCTCGTCTTTGTTTCTGGTATGACTGCTCAGGATATAGAGACTGGCAAGACATTGGTGAATGACATGGAGGGGCAGATGAAAGTAGTTCTTGACAAAGTCAGAGTTACCCTGGAAGAAGTAGGCAGTACTATGAACAATATTATCAAGACCATCATGCTCCTTAAAGATGTGAAGGACTATGAGGTTATGCGGAAGACGGAGCTGGAATACTATCAGAAATATGCGCCCCTCTTAGTGACACAGCCGCCAGCCAGTACCTTCATGCAGCCCGCTGCTCTGGCAAAGCCGGAATTCTTGGTCGAGATGGATGTAATCGCCGTGTTTGAGAGATAGGAGAATTGCCTGTTTAGTAACACTCTATTTTGACGCAACATGTGGAGAAAGCAAAGCTTAGCGTGTAAACAGTTTTATTCACTCCTACATCTTTCTTGACGGAGACCTTAGCAGCGGGCAGAATATGACCGAAGCGCAAACTAACAGTCTCCCAAAACAACCTACAGAGGGCAAATCATGAAATCAATAGTGAATGAATTATCAAAATCGCAAGTATTGGCAAACCTGATCTTTTCGTTAGTCCTTCTTGGAGTGAAACTGCTGTTTGGGCTGACGGCAATAAGGTTCCCGTCCTTCAAGAATCGCCTCAAAGAGAAAAATTTGACTGTACAAATAAAGCTTAAGGATAATTCCCGTGGTAGGTATTTCAACCTCCGGGATGGCAAGGTTATTTCCAAGAGCGGCATTCATGCCAGCCCTGATGTCACCATGATTTTCACAAGCGCTCAGGTAGCGCTGGATATCCTTGTGCCGCCCCGTGACCAGCTAGCCATGGTTCATGCCATGAAAAACTTTCTGGTATGGGTGGAAGGTCCCGAAGAGTTAAGTTACTGGTGGCTGGAAACAGTGAGTCTAATGCTGAATAGTGGCACCAAATATGGAATGAAGGTTGGCAAAGGCGTGACCAGATATACCAGTAATACCAACGGCGGTCCGGTTTTTGTTTATGTGAAAGATGGTAAGATTATGCGGATCACGCCTATCGAGTTTAGCGACGACGATGCTAAACCATGGACTATTAGAGCGAGAGGCAGGAGTTTTTCCCCACCGCGCAAAACAACTGTCTCGCCTCATACCTTAGCCTTTAAATCTATGATCTATTCGCCGGACAGGATTTTATACCCTATGAAACGGGTCGACTTCGACCCGAATGGTGAAAGGAATTGTCAGAACCGGGGAATCTCAGGGTATGAACGCATTGATTGGCAAGAGGCACTCGATATTGTCGCTAATGAAATAAAGCGCGTTAAAAGAGATTACGGGCCGGGGGCTATCCTACATTGTACTGGTTCCCACCACCTATGGGGAAACTTAGGCTATCCGTTAAGTGTTCGACTGAGATTTTTTAATGACATTGGCTGGACCCGTGTTGCCCATAATCCGGACAGCTGGGAAGGATGGCATTGGGGAGCCATGCATCACTGGGGACATAGCATGCGACTTGGTGCCCCAGAGAGCTATGGCACGGTTGAAGATTGTCTCAAGGAATGTGAAATGGTAGTGTTCTGGTCAAGCGATCCGGAAGCTACCAGTGGTGTCTACGCTGCCTTTGAAGGCACCGTTCGCCGCCAATGGCTGAAAGAGCTGGGTATCAAGATGGTACATATAGATCCTTACTATAATCATACGGCGGCTCTGCTTGGTGGCAAGTGGCTAGCTCCAAGACCAGCAACGGGTAATTCTCTGGCCTTAGCAATTGCCTATGTTTGGATTACCGAATGTCTTTACGATAAAGAGTATGTTGCCAAACATACTGTTGGGTTTCACCAATGGAGGGACTATCTACTGGGCAAAGAAGATGGCATCCCCAAGACCCCCGAATGGCAGGAAACCGAGGCAGGAATTCCGGCAAAAGATGTCAGGGCTCTAGCCAGGGAATGGGGAACCAAAAAGACTTACCTAGCGGCGGGAGGAATAAGTGGTTTCGGCGGTGCCTGCCGTTGTGCCACTGGTAGTGAATGGGCTCGTTCGATGGTCTGCCTTATGGCCATGCAGGGTCTGGGCAAACCCGGGGTGAATATGGGTGGTATGCAGCAGGGAACGCCAATAGACACCAGCTTTTATTTCCCAGGTTATGCCGAGGGAGGCATGTCCGGAGACCTTGATGGTACTGCACTTAGGGTTAATCTTTTCTCACGGTTCCCGCAGCTTCCCACCGTAAACACGGTTTATCAGCAAGTACCCAGGCTGCGTATTCCGGAGGCTATTTTAGAGGGCTACACCGATAGTTATCAATCTGACTCTAAGACTATCGAAGGTCAGTTCCTTAGATTTGCATATCCCGCACCTGGCTATCCACTAATAAAGATGTTTTATAAATACGGAGGTTCTTACATTGGCACTATGTCTGAGACGAACCGTTACGTGAAAGCATACCGGTCCGACAATTTGGAATTTGTAGTCAACCAGTCCATCTGGCTTGAAGGTGAAGCCAAATTTGCTGATATCATACTACCTGCCTGCACCAACTTTGAGCGATGGGATATCAGCGAATTCGCTAACTGTGGCGGTTATATTCAGCATAGCTTCAATCAGTGCAACCATCGTGTTATCCTCATGCAGCACAAATGTATCGAACCTTTAGGCGAATCAAAATCCGATTTCCAGATTTTTCTTGAACTTGCGAAGAGGCTGGGATTCGCCGCGATGTTTTCCGAGGGTGTAACTGAATTTGACTGGTGCAAGCGACTATTTGATGCCACAGATCTCGCCAAAGTTATATCGTGGAAGAAATTCCTTAAGAAGGGCTACTATGTTGTCCCCGCACCTAAGGAGGAGTTAAGGGATTCTATATCCCTTAGATGGTATGCGGAGGATAGACTAAAAGATACACCAGAGCCAGCACCGTTACCAGCCGACTACACCGAACAAGTATTTAGAGGACTCCAGACTCAATCGGGTAAGCTGGAGTTTGTGTGTTCCAGCCTTAATCGATTTGATCCTGACGATCCAGAAAGGCCCGTGATGACCAAATACATCCCTTCCTGGGAGGGTCATCATACCACCGAACTTTTTCAAAAGTACCCGTTGCATTTGATAACCCCGCATCCCCGGTTCAGCTTCCACACCATGAGCGATGGCAAGGAAAGTTGGATCAACGAAGTCAAGGACCATCGGAGGTTGATTGATGGTTATTACTACTGGATAGTCCGGATGAACCTGGAGGATGCCGAAGCACGTGGAATCAAAGAGACTGACTTGGTCAAGGTATTCAATGACCGTGGTGCTGTTATCTGCGCCGCCCAGGTGACCGAAAGAGTTCGTCCCGGGACTGCTCACTCATATCAAGCCGCAGCAGTATATGATCCGATAGGTAAGCCGGGATTTTCACCAGATCGTGGCGGGTGCATGAATATACTGACCCCAAGTCGACCAATGATCAAAAAATCGCACAGCATGGCCGCAAATTCATGCCTCGTGCAAATAGAGAAATGGACGGGGGAGGAGAGTACAAAATGAAAAATGGCACATAGTCATCGATGTGGCAAAATGTGAACTGACTAAATTATTGACAAAGTGTTATCTGACAGCTATGCTTAGTTAAATTTGAAGTTGTCGAGAGACTATAAAATACCTGATTGAACGGGGAAAATAGAAAATGGGGCAAATAGAAAGGTTGACCAATGGTACAACGGGTGGACCAGTCTTTGTCTATGTGAGAGACGGCAGAATAATACGTATAACGCCCATAGAATTTGATGCCAGCGATGCAGCCTCTTGGACCATCGAAGCCAGAGGAAAAAAGTTTTCGCCACCGCGGAAAACCACCCTGGCACCTTATTCCTTTTCCTGGAGATCCATGGTCTACTCGCCCAAGAGGAACCTCTATCCCATGAAGCGGGTAGACTTCGACCCTCATAGCAACCGCAACTGTACCAAGCGAGGGATATCGGGGTACCAGCGAATCAGCTGGGACGAGGCTGCGGATATTGTAGCCAGCGAGGTCAAACGGATCAAACTGGAGTTCGGTGCCGGGGCCATTCTAAGCACTGCAGGCTCCCACCATCTTTGGGGCAATATTGGATACAGGCACAGCGCCTATTTCCGGTTCGCCAATCTAATGGGCTTCTGTTATGCCGACCACAACCCAGACAGCTGGGAGGGATGGCATTGGGGCGGCATGCATACCTGGGGTTTCAGCTACAGGCTTGGCGTTCCCGAGCAGTACGACCTCTTGGAAGATGCTCTCAAACACACGGAAATGATTGTATTTTGGTCATGCGATCCGGAAGCCACCAACGGGATCTATTCTGCTTTTGAACACACCTCACGACGTCAGTGGCTCAAGGATTTGGGAGTTAAGATGGTGTTTATCGATCCCTTCTTCAATCACACCGCCGGTATGTACGCGGATAAGTGGTTGGCCCCGAGACCAGACACGGGCAATGCCTTGGCCTGTGCCATTGCCTACGTCTGGATAACCGAAGACCTTTACGATAAGGAGTATATTAAGACCAGGACAGTTGGTTTTGACAAATGGAAGAACTACATCCTGGGTATAGAAGACGAGATACCAAAGACGCCTGAATGGGCAGAACGGGAAAGTACCATCCCTGCCAGAGAAATCAAAGCTCTGGCCAGAGAATGGGCCTCTAAGAAGACCATGCTGGCTGCTGGCGGTTTGGGTGGCTGGGGGGGTGCCTGCCGGGCAGCGACCGGCAATGAATGGGCCCGATTGATGATTTGCCTAGCAGCCATGCAGGGAATGGGCAAACCCGGGAGCAACATCTGGTCTACGACCTCGGGTGCCCCCTGCAACACGCGCTTTGTGTTTCCCGGTTATGCCGAGGGCGGCATATCTGGCGATGTGGACAACTCTGCTGCCGGCTTTCGATGGGTCTATCGTATGTTCAGCTTTGATCAGCCTACACGCTCGTCTATCAATGCCCCCACGGGGCAACATATCCCCAGGCTCAAAATTCCCGAATGTATCCTAAACGGTGAGTATGAGTGGAGGGGTAAGGGATTTTGCGGTCCTTCCATCGAGGCCCAATTTCACAAGTATAAATACCCTGCGGATGGATATCCCGAGATCCAGATGTACTGGCGTTACGGAGGCTCCTTTTTCGGCACCATGTGCGAGACTAACCGCTATGTAAAGGCCTATCAGACCGACAGGCTCCCCTTTGTGGTCAGTCAATCCATTTGGTTCGAAGGTGAGGCCAAGTTTGCGGATATCATTCTGCCGGCTTGCACCAACTTCGAGCGCTGGGATATCAGCGAGTTTGCCAACTGTTCCGGATACATACCGGACTCCTATAACCAGTGTAACCACCGGGTGATCACTCTCCAGAAGAAGTGTATTGCGCCCCTGGGAGAGTCCAAATCTGACTACGATATTTTCGCCTTTATATCAAAGAGACTCGGGCTTTACGAGGCTTATACGGCAGGCGGTATGACAGACCTGGATTGGGTGAGGAAATACTTTGAGGCTACCGACCTGCCCAAATACATTTCCTGGGAAGACTTTTTCAACAAGGGTTATTTTGTGGTTCCTTTTCCAAACGATTACAAACCAACACCGGCTTTAAGATGGTTCGCCGAAGGTAGGAAAAGGGACACGCCGGACTGGGGGCCTCCCCCTGAGTCCCAGGAAGAGTTTGGTAAGGGACTTCAGACGACCTCCGGAAAGATAGAATTCGTATCCTCCAGTCTCAGCAAGTTCGATCCGGGCGACGAGGAGCGGCCTCTGATTCCCAAATATATTCCTTCCTGGGAGGGGCATCGCACCGCGCGTCTTTACACCAAGTACCCCTTACAGTTGATATCCCCACACCCCCGGTTCAGCTTCCACACTATGGGAGATGCCAAGGACAGCTGGATGAACGATGTCAAGGACCACCGGGTGCTCAAGGAAGATGGGTATTATTACTGGATCATTCGCATCAATACTAAGGATGCGGAAGCCCGGGGTATCAAGCAGGATGACCTGGTCAGGGTATTTAATGATCGCGGTGAGGTGATCCTTGCAGCCCAAGTTACGGAGCGTATGTCCCCCGGAACCGTCCACTCCTATGAGTCCTGCGCAGATTATGACCCGGTGGGTAAACCGGGTGAATCAGCGGACCGGAGCGGATGTGTGAACATTCTCACACCGAGTCGATATATCACCAAAGACTCCTGCGGCATGGCGCCTAACTCCTGCCTCGTGCAAATAGAAAAATGGAGAGGAGGGAGAGTATAAAATGAAAAAATGGTACATGGTCATCGATGTAGCAAAATGCCACGACTGCAATAACTGTTTTCTGGCCTGCAAGGACGAATATGTGGGCAACGATTTTCCGGGATACTCGGTGCCCCAACCCTGGCACGGCCACAGATGGATAAATATCATGCGCAAGGAAAGGGGACAATATCCCATTATTGATGTTGCCTATCTGCCTGTTCCCTGTGTGCATTGTGATAGCGCTCCCTGTATTAAGGCAGCAAAGGATGGGGCCGTATACAAGAGGGATGACGGCATTGTAATCATTGATCCTATTAAGGCAAAGGAACAGAGAAATGTTGTCGATTCGTGCCCTTATGGGGCCATCTGGTGGAACGAGGAGAATAATGTGCCACAAAAATGCACCTTTTGCGCTCATTTGCTGGATGAGGGATGGAAAGAGCCCCGGTGTGTTCAGGCTTGCCCTACTGGAGCGTTATGTGCACATTACATTGAGGACTCTGAGATACAGAAAATCATAAAGACAGAGAGGCTTGAAGTATATCAGCCGGAACGTAAAACCAGCCCCCGTGTCTATTACAAGAATTTGTATCGGTTTACCCAGTGTTTCATCGGCGGCAGCGTTGCCGTGCAAGTAGATGGCAAAGATGAGTGTGCCGAAGGCGCCAAGGTAACTCTGGTTGGGGCCTCAAACAAGAAAATTGATGAGTTTGTGACCGATAACTACGGCGATTTCAAGTTTGACAACCTTGAAGAAAATAGTGGCAAGTATACACTCGAGATCGTTTACCCGGGTTATGAAAAGAAAACCCTCGAGGTTGACTTAAAGACAAGCCTTAATGTGGGGACAATCTTTCTATAGCTTTTTGTAGAGGTGCTGTGCGCCTTTTGGAACGGAGTGAATGTGTTACTTATGGGCCTTGTACTTTGGCAATTTCATGATGAATCACATGGGTTGATCTAAGGCTCTCATTTAATTCCTAATCAGAAAATTTGGTTGTATGACTTATGAATATTTGTTCCTATACCTTTGAAGAATATACAAATATGGTTAAATCCTTCCACGGAAATGTCACCCCGGGCGTGGTCATAGGGGGATTTATGGTAGCTCTGGCGTTCAAGTGCCTTCCTAAAGATGGATTGTTTAATGCCATATGTGAAACTTCTTCCTGTCTCCCTGACGCAATACAGTTTCTCACCCCATGCAGTATAGGAAACGGACGGCTCAAGGTTATCAATATAGGCCGTTTTGCTATAACCTTTTACGAGAAAAGCAAAGGTGAAGGAATCCGAGTTTTTCTGGATCCCACTAAGATAGAAGTATGGTCCGAGATTAAAAGCTGGTTTTTCAAGCTGAAGCCTAAAAATGAACAGGATTCGAAGCTCCTTTTAGAACAGATCAGAGAAGCTGGAGCAACTATCTGCAGCATCCAACAGGTTAAGGTTAAACCCCACCTCATGAAAATGCCGCACCGAAGTGGGTTTACGATTTGTCCCCTGTGTAAAGAAGCCTATCCGGTTGATGATGGGAGGGTCTGCCGTGCCTGTCAAGGAGAAACTCCATATATAGTACCCAAGCTTTCAGATAACTGCGGGGCTGCTAATAAAGGGGAAAAAGATAATCATACTGACACCCCAGAATAGGGGGGGAGAAGACAGCCAGACCCTGTTTGATCATGATTATTTTGAAATGGCAGCTTGGTTTCTGGATTCACTTTATTAGGTGAAACACCTAATTCTCATAGAGTCAGAGCCATTCGTCTTCCAGAAAGAGTTGGCAAGGTAAAACAGCGAAAGCAGCATGAAAGTCTTGCTTTAATAGTGTAAAATACACTCGTCTAATGTTGGAGGGAGGAAGGACAATGACTGTTGGTACTATGGCAGTCGACTTCGAGGAAAGAGTCAATTATGAACGATTACGTCGCGAACGTTTAGCTAAGGCTAAAGAGCAGCTTAAAGCACACGGTTTGGGAACTCTCCTCTGCTACGATTTTGACAACATCCGTTATATTACAGGCACACATGTAGGAGAATGGGCTAGAAATAAAATGCAACGCTACGTTATTTTACCCAAGGACGCTGAGCCCATTCTTTATGACCCGGCGGCACCAGCAAAACGAAAAAATGCACCGTGGATAGCTGAGCGAGTTTTTCCCGCTGTTGGTTCCATGAGAGGTTCCATCCCACCTGGGGTGGGGAACGTCGAGGATTTAGCCAAGTCAGTGAAGAAAGTCCTTTCGGATTATGGTGTAGCCAACGAACCCGTGGGGGTTGACATCTTAGATGTTCCTTTCCTCAGAGCGCTGGAAAAGGAGAAAATAATGGTTGTAGATGGCCAGCAGGCAATGCTGGATGCCAGGCTTATCAAGACCAAAGACGAGATTGAACTTCTAAAACTCGCCGGCGCTATGGTGGATGCAGCCTATGGAGAGATTGTTAAAAATATCAAGCCAGGTGTTAAGGAAAATGATTTGGTGGCAATTGCCAACCATGTCCTATATACCCTCGGGTCTGATCTGGTGGAGTGTGTGAACAGTGTTTCTGGGCCTCGGGCTCAGCCTCATCCCCATACCTTCGGAGACAGAATTATCCGCCCAGGAGATATGGTCTTCCTTGATATCATGCACTCATTCAATGGCTATCGAACCTGTTATTATCGGACCTTTGTCTGTGGCAAGCCATCCAAAGCACAACTTGAAGCTTATGAGAAAGCCTGGACATGGTTGAAGAAATCCATCGAGGCAGTTAAGCCTGGTGCAACTACAGCAGATGTAGCCAAATGCTGGCCTAAAGCCGAAGAGTTTGGATTTAAAGATGAACGAGAGGCGTTTCTACTGCAATTTGGTCACGGCGTAGGCATGAGCATCTGGGAAAAACCAGTTATATCAAGGCTATTCTCAATAGACAATCCGTTCCCTATCAAAGAAGGTATGACTTTCGCTCTGGAGACCTATTGTCCATCCGCTGACGGACAAGGTGCGGCACGAATTGAAGAGGAGGTTGCAGTCACCAAGGACGGCTGCGAAAGGTTATTTAAATTCCCGTGTGAGGAACTGATTTCCTGTGGGGTTCCAGGAAGCATGGCTTATTGAAGTAAGTCTCAAATCGAGGGAGTTCTTCGTTAGAATATTCTGAATTGCACTTCGATAAACCACAATAGAACACTCAATTTTAAAGGAAAGGAGGACGAGGATTCTCATAAGGTAAAGGCAATTTTGATATTTGGAGTTAAGGCAGCGAATGTGTAACAGAGGAGGAATAAATGAGTAAGAAAGTAGGTTTTATTGGTTTGGGTACGATGGGGCAGCCTATGGCAGGACGATTACTTGAAGCTGGCTTTTCCCTCGCCGTATGGAACCGAACAAAAGCCAAGACGGAAGAGTTAGCTAAAAAAGGTGCCAAAGTAGTCAACTCTCCCAAGGAAGTCGCAGCTCAATCTGACATAATCATTTCAATGATCTCAGATGGTCCTGCTCTCAAGGACATAGCTTTCGGAGATAATGGGGTTCTTGCTGGTGCTAAACCAGGAAGTATCTTCATTGACATGAGCACGGTAGACCCCGAGAGCTCCGCAGAAGTAGCCAAAGCTGCTGAAGCAAAGGGAGTGAAAATGCTTCGCGCTCCGGTATCCGGAAGTACCGTGTTGGCATCAGGTGGTAAGCTGACTATCTTCGCTTCTGGAGATAAGAAAGCGTATGATGAATGTCAGGACGTTTTCGGGGCTATGGGACAAAAGATGTTCCATGTGGGAACTGGAGATGAAGCGCGTTATCTCAAGCTTGTCCTAAACATGATGGTAGGGACAACCTTACAGATGTTAGCCGAGGCATTAACCTTTGGCGAAAAAGCAGGGTTACAATGGGAGCAGTTATTAGAGATTATCGGAAATAGTGTCGTGGCATCGCCTCTTGTCGGCTATAAAGTCGGGCCTCTGGCTAAACGGAGTTTCGCACCAGCGTTTACGGCATCAATGATGGCAAAGGACTTTGACTTAGCTCTTGCAGCTGGGCAAAAAGTAGGAGCACCAATGCCCACCATCGCTTTAGTTCGCCAATTTTTGGGTATGCTTCAGGCTACAGGTAAAGGCGACCTGGATTTTTCTGCTTTAGTTTTGCAAATGGAAGAAGTTGCAGGGATAAAACACTAGAGATTTCAACAGCTTTACAATTGGAATAAATTAAAGAAAGGAGGTCAATTAAATATGGCAGGTAAAGCAATATTAAGACGAATTCGGGATATAAAATCAGTACTTCCACCAAAACATACCAACACAGACGCCTTTGTTTTGGCAAACAATGCGACGGTCGGTTGCAAGAACATCGAGTTTTTCCTTACCGAAATTCGTCCGGGCGGAGAAGCTGAGGAGGATATCCATCCCATTTCTGAGCATGCCTATTTTGTCATCTCCGGGAGAGGACTGGCAAAGGTGGAGGGTGAGGAATTTACTGTAGAGCCAGGCGATTGTCTTTATATTCCGCCTGGGGCTAAACACGGCATCAAACCAATTGGGACTGAGACTCTGAGGTTTGTGGTCTGGATGTCACCGCCAAGACAATTATGAAAGAGTGAACAAGAGAGACAGATTATTTGCCCCCTGTGGATTATTTTGTGGGGTGTGTCCTTGGTACCGTGCACAACGTGATGAAAAACTTGCTAAGGAGCTTGCTGAACGGCTTGGATTGCCTGTGGAAGCTGCCCGCTGCCCTGGATGTAGAGCTGTGAAAGGATTGGCACCGGTGATGGGTTGGCAAGTATGTGAAACTTATGACTGCGCCACAAGGAAAGGGTTGGATTTTTGCTACCAGTGCGCTGATTTTCCTTGCCCCAAGTTAGCTCCCTGTGCTGACCGAGCCAGCGAGATTGCCCATAATACCAAGATTTATAACCTTCTACTGATCCAGAAAAAGGGTACAAAGAGCCTCGTTAAAGAGATGTCTGCCCTGCGGCGCCGCTACTTCGAAGGCAGGAAAGTTCGCCCCGGAGGCGAACCTCAGCTCTAACAAGAGTTTACAGAATCTTTGGTAGTATACAAAAGAGCTGACTTTTCCGGTGCAACTGTCGCCGTTAGTAGATATCGTATCAGTCCGAAGAGCCCAAAATGTTTGATCTGGGGACAGGGGAAGCTGTTAGTTAACCACCTAAGAGGTTGATTCAAACTGACAGGTGACTAAATTTACACGCATCCTGTTGGTTTAGGCACCCCCGCCCACTTGCATGCGGATTGTGCCGGTCCATTCGGAAAGAGCTCATAGAGTCGACTCAGGTTGAAACCTGTTACCTTAATAAGCCTTCTTATCATCGGACAAATGCCGTTTTCAAGATAATAATTCCTCAGGTAGTTAATTGCCGTCCAATGATCTTCGGTTAATTCGTTTACACCTTCTATTGCCGCATAGGATCGGGCAACATTTTCATTCCATCTTTCAGTTTCCTGCAGAAAACCATTCTCATCAACTTCGTACATCTCGCCAGCTAGTTCTATTTGCGGCATTGGAATTAACCTTTTCTTAGACAGTTATTATTAAGCTACTATTATATTATATAGTTCTGAAGTGTTGGAAGTAGAAGTTAGTTTTTTATTAGAGTGTTTAAAGGTATTTACTTAACCGCCAAACCGAGATAATAAGGCCAAACCACTAAAGCCAATATAATTTTCCACCAGACCAGATTGGCATAAGCAATAGTAAATAGCCAGCCAGCGAACCAAATAAAGCCCCCAAAACCGGCTACCCCATGACCGTCTCTGCGTTTACTTTCTTGTGCCACGTTCTTTTACCCCCTTTATAATGTTTGATTGAATAGCATACCATAAAGCTGTCTCTTATACACATCTCCGAGCCCACGAGACCGTACTAGATC
>CAZJMM010000015.1:0-1264 GCA_964547155.1 uncultured Dehalococcoidaceae bacterium
GACGACCGGCGGTTTACGAAACCGCTGCTCTACCACTGAGCTACGCTGGCGTAAGGATAGTATAGCTGAACCTAAAGAAGACAAGCAACCTGCTCCTTAGGATGAAAATATGAGAGGAATTACCTAGAAGAAACACAATTTACTGACAAGAGGGACACGATGGAGGAGATGCTGGAGAACATACTGGTGGAGTCAATAGAGATGAGGGCAATTCCTTGACGTTGATTACCAGGGACTTAATAGCCGTGCCAGCGGCATTGGTAGCAATCAAAGTGTAAGTGGTAGTTGTATGTGGCCGCACCGCTACACCTCCACCCAAAGCCACATCACCTACACTCTGGTCTATGCTGACTTTAGTAGCTCCTACAACTGTCCATAGTAAAGTTACTAAACAACCCTCAGTAACTTCAGCGCGGTCAGCGCTGAAGTCTGCAATGAATGGCAAGCTCTGAGATGCTGGTACATTGGCTGACGGTGATTGCTCAGTAGTAGGGGATGAAGGCGGAACCTGGAGGGGGGATGGCTCACCACAAGCAACACCTATAGTAGTCAGAAGTAGGCATAGGCCGAGAGCAATAACCAAGTGTAATCCCTGTTTGTTTTTCGCGTTAATCAACTGTTCACACTCTTTTTCCGCCGGGATAGAATTACGTACCCATTCTACTTCTCTTTGTAGTAATTATCAATGCTTAGGAAGAACCAAAGACATACCCCATTCCCCTTTTGCGGAGTTTTTTTAAACATAATCAGATATAACTAATGAATCATTCGGGCAACTATCATTAGAAAGATTACGATAGCGTTCCAGAAAACTACACATGCCATCGCTATGCACAGAAAATACAACACATTCTCCTTCCCTATTATTCTTAGGGCTATCACTATCCCCAAGGCCAACAAACCCTTTACCCACGGGTCGCTGCCAGTGCTAAACATCAGTGGGTTTAGTTCCTGGCCTCCCAGTTTGAGTGCTTCCTTAGTCAAAAAAGCATCGGCTATATTCAGGATTATAAACGCAAAATCGTTCATTTTGCCAAGTTTCTGACTATTGAAATTCTGCTTGTCACTTTGTCCCGGACCAGAGCCCTTTATAGCCTCTGATTAGCGTTACCACTATCTGACGAGTCATCGTACAGACTTTGCCACACATACTCCACTTAAGAACCAAACGATAACTATTCCAGCCTGCCAATGTCAAGATGACTTATCCTATCTTTACCTCATCATTCAGGAAAATTTTCAAGGAGTAAAGGTTTCGAGGGGC
>CAZJMM010000015.1:1364-14706 GCA_964547155.1 uncultured Dehalococcoidaceae bacterium
CTATCTTTACCTCATCATTCAGGAAAATTTTCAAGGAGTAAAGGTTTCGAGGGGCAAAGAACTTGACGGATTTGGGCTTGGTCCCAAGTTGAGAGAGTTTTGCTCCATCTGGCAGGAGATGAAAAGAGACGCCGAAAACCGCATAGGGCTTTTGAAGAAAATGACCCAAAAATAACCAATGCCACCTAAACTTTTTCAAGCAGATTTTAGTTATACTTTAAAAACGGAACGGAGGCGAAAAATTACTTGATGGACACCGGATTAAGAAAAAGTCGAAGTCTGTGGAAGAAGAACCAGAAAACGGTCATTGCTTCAGGAGTTGCTTTAGTTATCTTTTTGGTACTCTTCTTCGTTCCTTTAGCCACCGTACCTGTCCAGGCGACAGAGACCTGCTATACTACCGAGATGCAATTTCAGCCAGTCACCGAAACTATAATCTCAAGAGAAGCCTATTTTGAACCTGTGATACAAGAAGATATCCTCTTCCGTGATTACCTAATTCCGGTGCAATGGGGGATGTATGTTGAAATTCCCCTGAGCTTGAACCTAAGCGATAAGGCAAACCCCGTGCTTCACGGAAACTTTGTTAGCCTTGACCAGATGGGAGTACGCTTCCTCATCTTAGACACTTACAATTTTATGCTCTTTCAAAAGCCCTTTACTCCCGCCCCGGTATATGAATCCCGAAACAACGCTGGCAGCTTTAGCTTCGTGCCTGAGTATACCCAATACTACTTTGTTTTTGATAACTTAGGCTATAATTTCCTGCGCTATTTCAAGCTTAATGTTGTCTTTTCCTGGACACAGAATATCACCAAATATAGAGAAGTCCCGGTAACACAAATCGTCTATAAGCAAATCCCGGTACAGGTCGAGCGACAACGCGAAGTAATTAAGTACGAGAGAAGGTCTCTTTTTCAACTCCTGACAGGCTAAGGCTACTTCAACTTTTGTCGATTTGACTTGGTGGTATATAATAATCGGTACACCATTAGAGAAGGAAAAGCCAAAATGCGATTTAGGTGCCCTACCTGCGGAACTGTATTTGAGGATATTCAACAATTAGCCAGCCATAAACGCCAGCACCAAGCAGCACCCAGAGGTGCCTCTTCAGGAGTAATCTGTCTTGGTTGCGGTAAAAGCATTCCCTTAGACTCATCCAAGACTAACTACAGTGGTCCCCTTACCTGCCCTCACTGCCGTCGGACAATGACCGTGGTCATTGAAGGCGGAGAGGTGGCTGCGGCTCGGCTTGGCTAATACAAAGACATTGGTTTATAATTTAAACAAAGTATGCCGATATACGAATATTTCTGCTCCAATTGTAACCGAGTATTTGAGCTGATGCGGTCTTTTAGTAAGGCTGAGGAACCAGCCTTATGTCCTCAATGTGGTGGTCAGGGGCAGAAATTAGTATCTGTCTTCGCCTCTAAAGCTGGCTTTTATCTGGGTGTGCCCGCAAAGGAAGCTTTCCGCAGGTTGCCCGAAAGAAAAACCTCTAAAAAGTCAACCGCCAAAAAAACCAAGCCTACCAGGCAATCAAAATCCGGTCAATGATATCACTGTACGCTGGCATGTCGTACCCATTAGTCTGAGAATAGCTCTGACCCACCTTCACAGTGACCTCGCTATCAAACTGGGGCTCAACAAATATTAGACCTCTGTCCGTGGTTTCAAAAGCCACGATAGCATGGGCGAAGTCACGAGGATACCTGAGCTCCACAATGGCACAGCGAATACCTTCAGCTTCAGCCTCATTATTTACATCCGTCGCAAAATCAGAGCAGACATATTCTCCGCTAATGTAGGTCTTAGTATCCGTCCTATCTTGAGCCAAAAAGTCCTTCATCTCCTGATAGGTAGGATTACGGCTGGTAAAGCCCCTAGCAAGGCTTTCTTTAACTCCGACATCATAGCCTGACTGGTAGCCAGTCTGCTGACCTTCCCTATAGCCATCGGTATAACCTTTGTCCTGCCCTTCCTTAAAGCCCTTGCTGTAACCAACATCAATACCATTCTTCTCACCAGCCAGATAGCCCTGGTCATGTCCGTAGGTATAACCGGCAAAAGCTAATACACCACATAGCGCTAAGATTGCCAACAGTGTCCCTATAATAATGCCAACTCTTTGCACCTCATGCCTCCGTAAACTATTACTGTATCACTGGCTTATTTTTTCTACTGAAGTAGACTAGTTTAGTCTTTTTTGCCTGTCTTGGTCAAGCCAAACAGCTTCTTGACGAATTCAACTAAATAAGGTAGTTTATTAAGTTAACTATCAAAGAAGTACATAGACAAAGGCTTAGTATCAGGGTTACAGGAGAAGCCCTAAAAACGCTTGAGGCACCAAGCAGCACACCGCAGTAACTACCAAATACTTTATTAAGCAGAAATGACTACACAAATTGAAAAGGCGTTAGCCAAACTGACGCCACCGAGGGAAACGCTCCTTTCCATCGGTGTCTTCGACGGTGTCCACCTGGGGCACCAGCACCTGATCAGCCATCTGCTCGCAAGTGCTCGCCAAAGAAACTTGATGAGCGGTGCAATTACTTTCGACCGCCATCCCCAGACAGTCCTATCACCACGTCATCCCCTACCCTGGCTTAATAATTTGGAGGATAAGATAAGTTTTCTCCGAAGATTAGGGGTGGAATTAGTCGCCGTCCTGCCCTTCACTCAAGAATTAGCCAAAATTAGTGCCGGCAACTTCGCTCAGCTCCTAAAAAAATACTTGAAGATGCGGGGCTTAGTCATTGGTCCTGACTTTGCCTTGGGTAAGGATAGAGAGGGAGATGCTTCCACGCTCAAAGCCTTGGGGGAGGAAATGGGATTCACTGTGGAAGTCATCCCACCCTTTGTCCTCAATGGCATAGCGGTGAGCAGTACTGCTATCCGTGAAGCCTTGGCTCACGGAGATGTGAAACAAGTACAAGAATTAGCTGGACGTCCCTTTAGCCTTTCCAGTCAGGTGATTTCCGCGAGTGGTAGAGGCAGGAAATTGGGCTTTCCTACAGCCAATTTAGACATAAAACCTGAACAAGCCTTGCCTAGCGATGGTATCTATGCTACTATCGCTTACATTAACCACGAACCTCTACCTTCCGTGACCAACATCGGTCTTCGCCCCACTTTTGGAGGCGACAGGCGCTGGGTAGAAGTGTATCTCATAGACTACAGAGGGCAATTATATGGTCAAAAGCTAAAAATTGACTTCGTGGATAGACTTAGAGATGAAAGGCGTTTTGAAAATGCTGAGGAGTTGAAGGCTCAAATAAGAAAGGACATAGAACAGGCAAGACTGGTTCTAACCAATAAAGTAAAAAACGCAAATACGCAAAGTAGGGCCAAGTCTAAATAAAGGATAACTTTCTAAAAGTCACAATCGGCGAAAGCCCAACTAATTAAGGAGGAATAACATGGAAGTACAGTTGCGCATACCTGGACCCACTCCATGTCCCCCGGAAGTCCTTAAAGCCATAAGCAAACAAATGATAAATCACCGGGGTAAAGAGTTTGCTGAAATCCTTAACCATGTAACAACAAAGCTAAAGCAATTCTTCCAGACCAAAGGAGATGTGTTTCTTCTTACCGGCTCTGGTACTGGCGGTATGGAAGCGGCTGTAGTTAACACCCTTTCCTCTGGTGACAAGGTATTAGCTACCAGTAATGGGTTCTTCGGCGAGCGTTTCACTGAACTCGCTACAGAATTTGGTGCCGAAGTGAAACCACTCACCTTTGAATGGGGAAAGCCTGTCGACCCTGAAGCTGTTCGTCAAGCCCTGAAAGCTGACCCGGAAATTAAAGCCGTGCTCGTAACCCACAACGAGACCTCCACCGGGTTAACTAATGACCTGAAGTCTATCAGCGCCGTTGCTAAGGAATTTGATAAGTTGGTGCTCGTAGATGCCATAAGTAGTCTCGGCTCCATTGATTTGCCGGTAGATGCCTGGCAGTGCGATGTTGTTGTAACTGCTTCCCAAAAGGGATGGATGGTGCCTCCGGGGTTAGCCATGGTTAGCGTGAGCGATAAAGCCTGGCAAGCTCATGCTAAGGCTAAGATGCCTCGCTATTACTGGGACTTCACTAAAGCCAAGAAATACTTGGAGATAGGACAAACACCCTGGACACCTGCCGTTTCCGTTTTCTTTGGTCTCGCTGCCTCACTGGATATTCTGCTAAGCGAAGGGCTACCCAATATATTCGCCCGCCATGCTCGGATAGCTCAGTTAGCCCGAGACGGAGTGAAAGCCAATGGATTGAGCCTCTTTCCAGAAGAAAAATACGCTTCCAATGTTATAACTGCCATCAAAGCCTCAGATAAACTGAATGTGGCAAAGTTGCTTCAAATTCTCCATATGGAATACAACATAGTCCTGGCTGGTGGACAGGACAAGCTGGCAGGAAAGATTTTTCGCATCGGTCACCTGGGCTGGATAACTGAAAAGGATATGAAGCAAATTTTACAAGCTTTGAAGGAAGTCTTGCCAAAAGCCATCTAACCTTAATAAAGGGCAAAGATTACTAATGAAAGTTTTAATCACTGAGCCGGTAGCGGAAGAAGGCATAGAAGCTTTACGAGCCAAGGTTCAGGTTGATGTCAAGCTTGAAGTAAAGCCTGGCGAGCTGAAGGCGATAATCCCTGACTATGATGCTCTGATAGTACGCAGTGAGACCAAGGTCACTGCTGATATTATCAACGCCGGGAAACAGCTCCAAGTGATTGCTCGCGCTGGCGCCGGGCTGGACAATATTGATGTAGATGCCGCTACCAAGAAAGGGATAGTAGTAGTTAATGCCCCCACCGGTAATACTATTTCAGCTGCTGAGCATACGATTGCGCTGATACTGGCTTTAGCCCGTCATGTCCCCCAAGCCAATACTAAACTTAAATCAGGAGTCTGGCAGAGAAGTGCTTTTCTGGGCACGGAGCTTAAAAACAAAACTCTGGGCATTGTTGGTCTGGGTAATGTTGGCTCTGAAGTAGCACGGCGAGCCAAGGCTTTTGAGATGCACCTTATAGCCCATGACCCCTTCGTGTCCCCTGACTACGCTCGCAACCTCGGAGTAGAGTTAGTACCCTTAGAGCAACTACTCAAGGAATCAGACTTCATCACCTTTCACATTCCCCTGACTTTAACCACGAAGAGGCTAATTGGTGCCAAAGAATTAGCTAAAGTAAAGCCGTCAGCCCGTATCATCAATTGCGCTCGTGGTGGACTCATTGATGAGAAGGCACTATTTGAAGCTGTGGAAGAAGGGAAAATCGCGGGCGCTGCTATAGATGTTTTTACTAAAGAACCAACGACTGACAACATTCTCTTAAAAAGCGACAAAATCATCGTCACCCCTCACCTCGGCGCTTCCACTGCTGAAGCCCAAGTCAGTATTTCTTACGATATCGCCGAGCAGATCTTAGCTGTCCTTAATGGCAAGCCAGCTAAGTATGCAGTCAATGCCCCCCAAATTCCTCCGGAAATTGCTGCCACCTTAGCCCCTTTTATGCCGGTAGCTGTCACTGTTGGCAGTTTAGCCAGTCAGCTAATGGAAGGACAGATGAATACCCTCCAGATTACCTACAGCGGTGAGATTTCCAACTACGATACCAGCGCACTCAAAGCTGCACTTCTGGGAGGACTTCTGGAAAGAGTAAGTGAAGAAAGGATAACTTTAGTCAATGCCAACTTGATAGCGAGCCATCGGGGCTTGAAAGTAGTTGAACAAAAAGAAGCAACCTCTGAAAATTACGAGAGCTTACTTACCCTCAAAGTAACAACCAGCGCTGGTGCAACCACCGTTGCCGGCACGGTAATGCGAGGCGAAACCCACATTGTCCGCGTCAACGATTTCTGGGTAGACATTATACCCACGGGCGGTTATTTCTTATTTTGTGACCACAAGGACAGACCCGGGCTTATTGGTGCTGTGGGCACTATTACTGGGACAGCCGATATAAATATTAGCTCTATGCATTTGGGGCGGCTCCAAGCCCGCGGACCAGCTCTGATGATTTTAGCCCTCGACGAACCTATCCCCGAAGAGCAAAGACAACAAATTCTGGCTTTAAAGGATGTTTACACAGCGAAGCTGGTGAAACTCTGAAAATCCTTGTTTTTTCAGAATAACAAACCCGCCTAACAAGTTCCTCTCTGCTTTAATTTTTTAGTTTCCTTGCTTAGAGACGAAACATGAGAATGAATACACTAATTAACATTAATAAAAGGAAAGTGGCCACCACCCATACCCAGGGAGGTATTGCCAATGACGAGACGGAAGTTGTTGGTGAAGGTATAACCTGTGGTGATGCCTCTTCAGTACCAAAGGTAAACACTGAACTCCAATCACTCGGAATTGGCTCCAGTGCTCTTATTCGCCAGAAATAATTTTTGCCATAATCCAACGGCTTATCCAGCCCACAGGCAGTAGTTGATGTTAAAACATCTACTATAATTTTAGTCATGGCTGCGTCCTCAGCTAATTGGAATTGATATTGAGTAGTGTTTTGAAAAGAAGTCCACGAGAAAGAAACAGGCTCAATATTTACACCCCGCTTGCCATTTTCAGGAGATAAAGGCATCGCACCCAGATAGGGGCTTTTCACCCTGAGACCAGTCTTTATCATAAAGCTTTCTGTCCACGACCACGGACTGCTAATCAGGTCTCCTGTAGCTACCTCTCGTACTCGGACTCGCCAGTAGTAGGTATGACCAGCTTCAAGGGCTGGTACTGTCCAGCTATTTCCTAAGCCATCAGTAACACCGCCACCACCAGGAGGTATGACAAGCCCTGGCTCCTCTAAGTTCCACGGTATATAGAAAGGCCCAGCCCAATCGCCACCAATATCAGCAACTTGCAATGAAAAGTCCCTATCTTTGAATATCTGTATTTGATATCCCTTAGATAATGACCTTTGTTCCCATTTCATATTTATCTCACCAGCCCTTCCCGAAATAAGGTCACAGTCTACCGCCATCAAACTCGCCGGTGTCACTGGGGTCGGTCCAAGCCAGTTTAAAGTGTCTATATAAGCCCAAATACCGCCTACTGGCGGATTGTAGGCACGTCGGTCGATAATCCACACCGTAACCGGTTGGTCTACTTCCAAACCGCCACTAAGTCTGAGCCCTTTACTAGGTTCAGTACCAAAATCAATGTTAGGGTCAAGACCAGCCACAGCCAAATTCCAGCGAACATAAGCTCCCGGAGCCCAAGAAGTCAAAGGACAGGTAAAATAGAACCCGTAGTTCCTGGATATTTCCAGACCAACAACACCCGTCCACCACCATTCTTCCCACAGGTCTTTACCACTGTAAATTCCCCAGGCATAAATGCCACTACCACCTGGAACCACCGCCAAGATAGTACCATCACTGTTATAGCTTGAACTGGCAATGACCAGGGTATTGCCCCGGAAAGGAAGCGGCTTAGAAGCTATAGTGAAGGTAGTACCGCCATCAGTAGAATAGGCAACATCGTAAATACCAGTGCCAGTGCCGCCCACAATGACATGACCTTTGTCATTGTCTGGCGTCATCCCTGTATAGGCTGTCGCAATACTATAGCCGCTACCAAGACAGGTCGGCACTTTGTCACCATAAGTCCAGTTAATTCCACTGCGGGCTATTTTCTGAACAAAACCTTCGCTATCCAGAATATATATGGCGTTCTCTGTTTCGGCTGCTAAGTCCTGAACCTGGCTGGCAGGATTAATCGCACTCCAGATATCGCCAAAATCAGATGACCATAGCACTCTTTTAGTATCTTGAGCTACCCAAAAAACTGTGGAGCCGTCAGGTTTATCCCCTGCCAGCCTCAAAATAGCTTTGTTAGTCTGGTCAGTAGCACAAGTTCTGTCAGTAGTGGCTATACATAGTACCCTCTCCCAGCTATCACCTATAGGTTCGCCTTTTCGGTCGAAATTAGGACTTCGCCAGACACTATCAAAACCGGCACAATTGTCATTTTCATTCACAGAGGCGAGATAAAAAGTAGAACCATCAGCCGCCGGAGCTATATCAGCCAAAAAGCTTACTTCAGTATCAATAAGGCTAAGCTGGTTCCAGGAGAGACCATCAGTGCGCGTCACAGAGAAGGCAGATTCATCAGAGGGAACACTGATAAGGTAACCTGTCGGCCAGTTCCCCGCTGAAGTCAGTTGAGCTGAGCTGGTACCACAATAGGCTTTTTTGCCATCAGGCGCCCAGGCAAGCTGAGCATTGCCCCAGCCCGGCATTGCGCAAGTTGTGCTACCGGCACCGCCCGTAGGTAGTTTCCGAGAAGACAACCAGCAAACATCACGGCAGACCAATGGCTCAAGGGTATAGTAAACGCTGACAGTAGCCTGACACACATTGCCCATGACTTCACCAGCCAGAAGTTTGCCTGAAGTTGAGGTGCCAAAATAGGCAATGCTGGAAATACACTTCACGGTGCCTGTTACCGGCACATTGAGACGATAAACAATAGTGTCATCGAGTCGGTAAACATCGCTTACTGCAGATGTCGGCGCATCGTAGGATACGAAGTATCTTCTGGCTCTGGTATCATCACCATTGAAATCCGCGGGCAACTCAAGGTCAGCAGTAACCACTTCAGCTTCACCGGGCGAAGACCCCGATATGGTAGATATTTCAACTGGATAACCTTCGACCGTGTTCCATTGAGTCGTATTGTTGGTGAGACTGTGAAAACCAATATGCAACTTAGTATCATTATCATCGGCTGCGACCACAGTCAAAGTGAAATCTTGAAGATAGTTGGGACTAAACTTGACTGCCAGGACATCGCCCCCGGTGAACCCTTGAGCCACCCAAGTAGTGTCGAAGGGCACAGACAGGACATAGACCTCGCCGTCAGCGGTTCCGTCATTGGAATTTCTTGTACCCACAGCAATGCTCCGCCCATCTCCATAGCCTGGCGAAATGGCAATAGCTCCAATAAGAAGAGGTTGTGGCGGGAAATTGGTGTTCCGCCACATGTTGCCACCATCCATAGAGACCCATACGTCAGTTGGAGCGGTGCCGCTGCCATCATCAGTGACTGCGGCTATGAAGTTCGGATCATCCGGAGCAATAACCAGATCCCAAACCGGAAAACTGGCGCCAGCAGCTTTAAGATAATTGCCAATTTTGTCACGCCATGTAATGCCCCCGTCGAAGGATTTATAAATGGCTTTGTTGGCAATGTCCAGCGCATAAAAAGTCTTTCTGTCGGAACCAATGGCAATCCGATGAACTTCTGAAGGAGAAACAATGACTTTACCCTCGTTGCTTGGTGTACTGATGAGGGCCCACTTAAGTACCTGGGAGTCTACAACAGCGGCTAATGTACTGACATCAGCCGACAGCACCAGAAACAAGAGAATAAGACACACGGAAATGGATACTCCCTTAATAGTGCTCCTCCTAATATTTTCCAGCTTCTCCAGCTAAAACTTGGCTCATGCTGATTACTCTGTACTTATCGCCCCAGCCTTCTACAGCCCTTGCCGATTCTTCGGCAATTTCTTGAAATGTTTCCACAAGGCTATCAGCGCATATTTCTACTGAAACCCAATCATGACGGTAGGAGATAATGTCAAGAAGTACTTCAACGTTGTTTAAATATCGTTTAGCTATATCCAGCGCCTTAAGCATTTCATCTCTTGTGGGAACTCTAGAAATTTTTGTTCGACGTGGTGCGAATTGGTAAATCCGGTAAGGAATGTCAGAGTTGATACCGCCTAAAAAACATGCTATTTTTTCTATTTCACTTAAATCAACAATTCCAGGAATGAAAATAGTCCGCACCCGGAAATTTAGGTTAAGCTCACGCAGTAACTTTATCGCTTTTAAGACGTTGGAATTGCTTTGACCTGTATACCACCTGTGGATACTGTCGGTATGCGCTTTCAGGTCTATTTTTATTAAGTCGATACCCTCATCTTTCAGCTGCATTAGACGGTCATTCTGTCCTAACAGGTAACCGTTTGTTGAAAGCTCCACTCTACTCGCACCAAGCTTCTTCAGCTCCCTGAGCAGCGCCAACATGTAATCAAAGTCAAGGGTCGGTTCACCGCCCGTTATTGCCACCTCGTTGGCAATCCCTCCAAAAATGCGTTTGCATACTTTAACAAAGAAGTCTAATAGCTCCTCGACCGAGAATTTTTGTCCCACCGCACCTTTGGCTACGGCAAAGCAAGCCCGGCAATCAAAGTTGCATCCGGCTAAGTTTATATAGGCTCGCCTCACCGGGCTTACAACGAGAGTTAAGGAAGAAACTCTCCTTTTCACTCAACTGCTCCGAATATCTCAGGATGAATTAACTTGGCTACCTCCTCTAAGCCGTCCACTATTCTCGGTCCGGGAAGCTCAATCAGGTCGGAGTCACTTATTTTGTAAATACGATTCTTCACCATTGCCTCTACTGTGCTCAACCTTGTTTCCCCTTTTATACTGCTATAGACAACTTCCCCGCCAAGTCCCATAGCGCTCACGATAATTACCTGAGGGTCCTTAGTAATGACTGCCTCCAGCGAGACTACTCGGAACTCCTCGAAGTCATCGGCAAAAACATTAGCCCCACCCGCTTTCTCGATTAGGTCACTAACGAAGGTTTCCCGCCCCGCCGACCATATCGGGTCATGCCACAAAACATAGAGGACTCGGGGATGCTGTTCTGCGGTCAGAGTCTCGGTTTTCATGGTTACAGAGCTAATTCTTTCCTTGAGCTGAGTAACCAGTTTAGAAGCTTCCTGGCTTTCCCCGAAAATGTGTCCTACCAAAGTAATGTTGTTCAGCACTCCATCCAGAGTTTTTGGCGCTAAGGTGACTACGGTGAGTCCCAACTTCTCCAGGGCTGGGACACCAACTTCCTTCTGGATATCGCCTGCCAGCACAAGGTCTGGCTTTGCTGCCACCAATCTTTCCAAATCTGGTGTACTAAAGCCGCCTACCCGGGGCTTCGTTTTAGCCTCTTCAGGATAATCGCAATAGTCAGTAACACCCACCACCTTGTCCCCAAGACCCAGCGCAAACAGCATCTCGGTAATACCTGGACCTAAGGAAACGATCCGTTCAGGTAGTTTCTCAATGGTTACTGTCCTTCCTATGTCATCGGTAATAGTTATCGGGAAGACAGGAGCTGGCGGAGGCTTTTCCGGTTCTTGTGTTTCTGGTGGGGGTTTCTCCGTCAGTGGTGGCGCAGGTGGTTCAACTTCAGGAGGAGCCGTTGGGGCACAGGCAATGAAAGCCAATAATAAAGTTATAACCAGTAAAGCTAATAGGCTTAGGATGTCTCGTTTCATTTAAATCTCCTCCCCTGAAAATTCCAACAAAATAAAAATCCCCAGCTCCTTAGAGCCAGGGATTCTTACAGATGAGCAAATTAAAATCCCACCCCCCTAACTCCGCGGAGGCAGTAATCACTTTCTCAGGGCTGGCGTTCTGACTCTAACAGTAGGCGGGACTGTGTCGGAATTCCACCGACTTGCTCTCCATTCAAGCCCTCAGTCACCTTCGGGCACCCGATGAACAATATTCAGTTTTTCAAAATTTTAATCAACGCTTCCAGAAAAGTCAATATCTCCAAGTCTACCCAGCACTTTCGGCTTCAAAATGACCCACTACCGTTGGGGCTGGAGAATTTCTATAGTATACCGCAACCCATTTTCAGCCTTAGCAAGCCAACTACTATGGCTACAGAGCACAGGATAATTCCGGCAATCCCAACTCCTTTGTTACCTTTGGCGCTGGCAGTACCTATAATGCTGAAGATTAGCCCGACGATAGCAAAGGGGATATTGAGCCAGTTCAGCCACCCAAGAAAAGGTAAGAAGAAAAGGAACATCCCGATTATGCTCAGAATACCAAAAATCAAGCCCAGAACTTGTATACTTACCCTCCTACCTATGGCTTAAGGCGACCTTTACGTCTCCGCTTTATTTCACCTCAAAAACATTCCCCGGACAGTGGGTTAATCACCAGCCCTGTAGGCAGCTTGGGATAGAAATAGGTGGATTTTCCGGGTATTCTGTCATTACTGTCAGCGATAGCCTTTATCTTTTCCACAGGAATAGGACTCAACAAGAAAGCAAGTTGGTATTCGCCATTTTCTATCTGGCTTTTGGCTATTTCAGCACTGTGGGTATAGCCAATCCTCACCTGGTCATAAGTCCCCAGCAACTTCTCGACAATAAGGTGCTGAAAAAGACTGACATCCAGCCTGCGGTAAGCTTCGGAGTGGTCCTTAGGCATTATTTCTTCGATGTTCACTTCAGGACATAGTCTTGAGACCACAGCCTTCTCAGGTTCCAGTCCCAAAACACCAATTTTGCCCTCAGTCAGTGAAGAATCTAAAGAGCCCTGAGAGGTGGACTCCAGAGCAAAAAACTCCCCAAGTCGATTCTTAAAATCAGTCAAGGCTTCGGTTGACAGACCCCGCACCAGACGGTGCATGGGGAGGACAAAAAGCCCTGGGGTAGAAAGGTTAATCAGGGTCATCATTACGAAGTTGAAAGCTTCACCGCCTGTCCCTGGCGAAACCTGCTTTTCCTTTTGATAAGCAAGCGCTGTCTCATATCGGTGATGCCCATCGGCGATATAAAGAGACTTTGATGCCATAAAATAGCTGACCCTTTGAATGAATTCCCAGTCAGTGACCATCCAGACTTTGTGGGATTGGCTTCCAGAAGCGAAGTCAAGAACCGGTTTTCGTCTCGTCTGTCCCGAAAGCAGTTGAGCCACTTTTTGCCCCGGGTCATCATAAAGAGCCAGAATGGGGCTGATATTAGCTTGGCAGGCTCGCATTAACTCAATACGGTCACTCTTAATCCCGGCTACTGTATTCTCGTGAGGATAGATAATCTTGTTTTGCCACGGTTCTAGCTTGACACAGCATATGAAACCAAGTCTCTTTTTCCTCGTCCCCTTATAAGCAAAGTGCTGTTCATAGATATAAAGGGCTGGAGCATCGTCCCGCTTTAAGATGCCTTGGTTCAACCATTGGGCAAAGGCGGCTGCTGCCCGAGTATGTTTGTTATTCTTTGATGTGTCCCCGGGTAGTTCCGCACCGTACTCTAAACGAATAACATTATATTCGCTTCTCTCATAATAAGCTTCCTGTTCCTCCGGACTGATAACATCGTAGGGAGGGCAGATAACAGCTCCCAAGTCATCAATCAATTTTTCGTTATAGCGTATGCCTCGAAAACCATGAATTTCAGCCAACGGAAGTCACCTCATGACCATTTCTCTAATCCACCACACCAGGTTTCTTCCAACTCTCTTAAGGGCAAATCTATCCCTTTTAGCCTAAAGCGTTCTCCGCCTACTGTCCCCAGTTTCTTTATCCGCACACTCTGTTG
>CAZJMM010000016.1:0-5021 GCA_964547155.1 uncultured Dehalococcoidaceae bacterium
CTTGCGCTCCAGCACCAGCCCCACCACCAGCACCACCCACGCCACCAGCCCCACCACCTGCACCTGAAAAGACGGAGATCCTTGTTGGTGCCATCAATTCCATGACTGGTGGTGATGCTATGGTAGGTACTGAGCACAGATGGGCGTATGCGAAGGCGGTCGATGACATCAACGCCAAAGGCGGCGTATTTGTCAAGGAACTGAACAAAAAGCTCCCCATAAAGCTTGTTGTGGTGGATGATAAGAGTTCGGTTCCTGAGGCGGCGGCAGCTGCGGAAAAACTCATTAAGCTGGAAAAGGTAGACTTCCTCTTGGGCACCTGCACCACCCCATATAATTTGGCTGCAGCAACCGTCGCTGAGAAGTATAAGATGGTGTATGTCGCCACTACTTTCTGGCCGACCGAATTTCTCGATGCGAACCTCTCATGGGCTGCGGACTCGTTCTTTCACCCTTACAAGCTGTTACTGAGCTCACTGCAGATTCTGGATCCAATTCCTGTAGCCGAGAGGCCGAAGAATGTCTGCGTCATGGTGATGGACAACCCAGATGGCCATGCCTTTGGCGGCGGGGCTAAGGCAGCTACAGAGGAAGTGGGTTACAGGCTTGCTCTATATGAGGCATATCCTGAGGGAGCAAAGGACTATTCTGCGTCCATTCTCAGAATGAGGGCCGAGAAAGTTGACGCTTTGGTGATTCTGTGCAGTTCGGCGGACGGCATCACCCTGATACGCCAGATGAAAGAGGCTAAGCTCAATTTGAAGTATATATGGGGCGCCAAAGGGTTCTGGCCCATGGAGTTCGCCATGGTCCTTGGCGCTGACTCTGACTACATTGTCAGCGATGCGCATTGGAATGAGGCTTTAGGCTATCCGGGGGCGAAGGAGCTTCAAGACCGGTTTAGAGCCGACTTTGCTGGTAAGACCTCTGCCACCATAGGGAATTTTTACTCCATTGTCCAGGCTCTTGCCCAGGCTATCGAGCAGGCCGGGTCGCTTGACCCAGCCAAGGTCAGGGATGTCTTTTACAGTGGTACATTTGTGGCCAAAGGTACCACCAATGGCGATCTTGCATTCAGCGACCGGGCATGGGCTGAAATCCCACCGGTGGGGTTTCAGTGGATGAAAGCGGAGCGCATGCCAGCTTACCCTCGGGTTCCGGAGGTGTGGACGATAAAATTGATGCCGCCCTGGGAAAAGCGGTAAGGATAGCCATCTGGACTTAATGCTTATAGTGTAAAGGCTAAGCTTACCCCGGCTCTCCTGATTTTAGGGATTGCCGGGGTAAGCTTTTTGCTGGGTGAAATCGGGGCATAGCCCATATTTCCTAACGGCGAAACCATTTCCTTTCCTTAAGCCCCATGATGCCGGTGGGCATGAACTTCATGATGAGGATGATAAGTATGCCCGACAGCATGGGATGCGTCTGCACCAGGTAAACATCTGCGTAGGAAAAAAGCGCCGCTACGAAAAAAGCGCCTATAATAGGGCCTATAATCGTCCCGTTGCCCCCCAATATGCATATAAGAATTGGGAGGAACAGCCAGTTAAGGTTCATTACGGCTGTAGGGTTGATAATAAATAGGTAGTAAGCATACAAGCTGCCGACAGTCCCTATTACAAAAGCCCCGATGGCAAAAGCCAAGACCTTGTATTGTAAAATATGAATTCCGTGCGAGGCTGCTGACGTCTCATCTTCACTGAGGGCCTTTAGAGCCAGCCCGATTCTGGACTTGGTTATCAAATATACCGCTGCCGTGGCAAAAATGGCTAGAACAAAGCCGGTCCAGTAATAGGGCTCCATGGATACGAAGGAAGCGCTCGGGAGACGCAAACCGCTTGCTCCTCGCGTAAAGTCGCCCCCCCTAAAAATCAATACTCTGAGAACTTCGGCTGCTGCCAGGGTACCGAAAGCAAAGTAATCGCCCCGGAGCCTGGATAGCAGCGGTATTCCTATTATGATAGCGAAAATTGCGGGCACTATCCCGCTGAGGAGCATCACAATCGGGTCAAAGTAATACCATGTTTTGGTGACATCGTTGAGCCAAATTATGGCAGTTGTGTAAGCCCCGAGGGCAAAGAAGGCATGCGAGCCCAGGCTGATCTGCCCAGTATATCCTGCGACCAGGTTCCATCCCTGAGCAAGAACAATGTAGCAGAAGGAAAGGAATAGGTAATAGGCAAAGAAGGAAGCATCGACGTCAATATAGAATGGTACCGTGCCAAAAGCTATTATGACAAGAAGGGTAATAAATATATATATCTGGTTCCGTTTAAACTTAAACGATTTTAACGGCTTCAGGAGATTAGAAGGATATTTTGCCAATCTTTCCTCTTTCATGTTTTACACTTTCTAAGTCGGTCGCCCAAAGAGGCCCTGGGGTCTAAACGTCAAAACCAACAAGAATAGCCCAAAGCATATGGCATCCGCCCACATAGTGCCGATAAGATAGGACCCCAAGCTCTGAAGGAGCCCTAAAATGATTCCTCCTAACAGGGCGCCAATGACGTTGCCGAGGCCCCCAAGAGCCAACGCGATCAAGGCCATTAGGGCGAAAGTAAAACCATAAACAGGATCAAAGGAGTAGGTTGTCGCCAGGTTGACTCCTGCTATCCCCGCAAGCCCGATGCCGATAGCGAAGGCCACAGCATTGACCCGGTTAGGACTGATTCCCATCAGGGTGCTTGCCTCCACATCCTCTGAAGTAGCCCTTACGGCTGTTCCAATAAGGGTCCTTCTGAGAAAGATGAAGACGCCAAAGGTCGCCAGAACGGCTAACAATAACCCAATCAGCCGGGTAAGGGTGAGATTTGTCCCAAAGAGGCTGAACGCATAGAACGCGTATGAGGTCACAACTCCCCTGGGATTAGGGCTCCAGACCACAGTCATGAAATTTTCCAAAAAAAACATCACTCCCACAGCGATCAAGAGGGAACCGATCCTGTCCTTCAAAGCGGCAGCCTCCTTGAAAAGGCCATAGTAAAATGCCGCGCCGAGCAGCAAAGAAAATAGAGTAATAGGGATAAGAGACAAATACGGATCGATACCTAATAGGGTGAATAACCAATAACACAAGTAAGCGAAAAGGACGATGACCGCTCCCTGTGCGATAAAAACAATCCGCATGGTTCCGAAGATCAGGCTGAGCCCAATGGCGGCTATGCCATACGTGGTCCCGAAAAAAATTCCGTTGACAAAAGCCTGAGCAATAAGTCCAAGATCACCCATTATCGCTTAATCCCCCGTTCCCCTATGTAGGTCTTCCGAATTTCCTCGTTTACCAGAAGCTCCTCTCCCCTGCCACTCATGAGAATTTTGCCGGTCTTAAGGACATAAGCTTGCTGAGCAATCTTCAAAGCCTGATTAACGTTCTGCTCCACAAGCAATATGGTCGTCTTCTGCTTGTGCAGTGTACTGATGAGTTCAAATATCGTCTTCACCAGAATGGGACCGAGCCCGAGAGAAGGCTCATCAAGCATAAGAAGCTTTGGTTGTGCCATCATTGCTCTGCCAATAGCGAGCATCTGCTGTTCACCGCCGCTCAGTGAGCCAGCTTTCTGGTCCTTTCGATTTTTCAGCAGGGGGAAAAGACTAAAAACACGTTCCAGGGATTCAGCGAAAAAGGGGCGAGCCCTTGGAACATAGGCGCCAAGTTTCAGATTCTCCAGAACCGTGAGGTCAGAAAACAGACGTCGCCCTTCGGGCACATGGATGATGCCTCTGTCCACTATTTCCTGCGGACTAAGATCAGTGAGAGATTCTCCTGATAAAAGTATTTCTCCCCTCCTGGGAAGGATTAGTCCTGAAATCGTCTTCAGGAGAGTTGTCTTTCCAGCACCATTGGCTCCTACGAGCGCAACAATAGCCTCCTCCTCCACATGAATTGATACATCCCAGAGGGCTTGAGCATCACCGTAAAAGACATCTAATCCTTTGACTTCAAGCAGCTGGTTCGCCAAGGTATGCCTCTATAACCTTCGGGTCATTCGCTACATCGTCCGGTTTCCCATCGGCAATCTTCACGCCGTAATTCAGCACAACAACGCGATCACAAAAATCAAGGATAGCATCCACCCTGTGCTCGATCCACACAATAGAAAACTTTCTTTCATTTCTTGTCCTTTTGATCACCTGAACCAAATTGTCAATCTCAACTGGATTAAGACCTGCCATAGGCTCATCCAGCAGCGTAAGTACTGGCATTGAAGCCAAGCCCATCGCTATCTCCAGTAGACGCCGCTCGGAGAGGGTTAAGTGCGCTGCCAATATATCTTTCTTGTCAGCTAACCCTACAAGGTCCAGGGCCTCTAATGCTCTTTCCTTAGCTCCCTTACCCTGATGCCTTCGACCATAAACAGAAGCCACCATTACATTTTCTAATACTGTCATTTTCAGGAAGGTCTTAACGAGCTGATAGGTCCTTGAAATTCCCATGTGGCATATACTGTGGGGAGCAAGACCGGTAATATTCTTTCCCAGAAAGTAAATATCACCACGGTCTGGCTTGTAGATCGAGGTGATGACATTGAACACTGTCGTTTTGCCGGCACCATTTGGTCCGATGAGCCCTACCATCTCTTCCTGTTCCACGCTCATGTCCACGTCTACCAGGACCTGGAGCCCTCCAAAACTCTTGCAAATCTTGTCCAAGCGGAGAACAGCGTTATTCCTATCCATTTTTCAACGCCTTTCCTGTATTATCCACGTGTTTGATAAGAACTCCTTTTAGGGGCTGGCACGTATGATAGGCTCATTACGGCTTTTTGTCAAACTGTGCCGTTGGCTTGACAAGAACCAAGACGGGAGTATATCATCTTTCACGTTTCACTCGTCCGAAAAACACTGAACCACTACACCTTGTTTCTGCAAAATTCTTATATTTAGGAGGTATACATGAGACCACTTCAAACAAATCTATCTATATACAACAAATTTGACTTTGAAAAGCCACCTGTAGGCGTTAAGTTCCTGTTTAACAAACCAGAGGGAATCGAACGATTGGATAAAACTCTCGCTCTTTG
>CAZJMM010000016.1:5031-14311 GCA_964547155.1 uncultured Dehalococcoidaceae bacterium
CTCTTTGCGAGATGCTAAAAGAGGCACAAGAGAGAAACACCACCTTCTATTTTGATAAAGAAAATGAGGACTGTGTCGGGAAAATGCCTCTGGGTATGATGGATGTTGCGCCTATACTGGAGGGTGGTCAATTAGGGCCGGAGCTGGAAATATACCAGGAGCCACGGGCTAATACCAGAATCTACCAGCACATACCCAGCTTTGCTAAGGGAACTGTTAACTATGTCGCCTTTTCCTCATTAGACAAATTAACATTCGAACCAGACCTTTTGATTCTTTATGCTCTTCCCAGGCAGGCTGAAATCGTGCTCAGGGCAATGAGCTATTCAACCGGAGAAATGTGGGAACCGAAAGCGATGCCTGTAGTAGCTTGCGCTTGGCTTTACGTTTATCCCTATAAAAGCGGCAAGGTAAATTACATGGTTACGGGGATGAGCTATGGGCTGATAGCCAGAAAGGTGTTTCCAGAAGGGCGGATACTTATATCTATTCCATGGGATTGGATACCTACCATAACACGCAATCTTCAGGAAATGAAATGGGTTCTTCCGACATACGCTGGGAGAGAGCAGTATTTAGCTGAAATGGACAGACTTGCGAGCAAGTTTGCTCTAAAATTATGAGCGAGTTGCCCCAAATTGTGTTACTTTGCCCAAAAAATTCATATTTTGGATAAAAAAATAAAAAAGGAGGAATTACACAAATGGCTGAGAAGAAATACGGAAAAAATCTGGTAAAGAAACCGGCTCGTGAGGTAAATGTTACAGTGCCGGGCGGGGTCAAAGGTCGCGAGTACCCTACAATGACCTATATGAGTAACGACCTTGTACCTGGATCCAACGTATATCTTGAATTTGGCTGGATATGGGACATGCCTGACCCAAACCCTCACATTCTTGAACATTCTCATGACTACGATGAGGTCGTTCTGCATATCGGTTCTGACCTCAAAAATCCCGAAGATCTTGGTGCCGAGATAGAGTTTGTGGTAGGGGGTGAACCACTTATAATTGATAGAACCGCAGCCCTCTTTGTGCCAAAGGGAGTAAAGCATGGACCACTGACCTGGAA
The DNA here is from genome assembly GCA_964547155.1 of uncultured Dehalococcoidaceae bacterium. Taxonomy (GTDB): domain Bacteria; phylum Chloroflexota; class Dehalococcoidia; order GIF9; family DYGU01; genus CAZJMM01. The sequence continues at coordinate 6,103 of CAZJMM010000016.1, forward strand.
GAGAGTTGATAGACCACATTTACAGATGGCAATAATACTCGGTGCAGGCACCCTCACCGAGTCAGCGCCCGGAGGGTATAAAGGAAAATAAACCGCCTTCAATCCACATCAAAAGTTGTAAAGGGGGAATTACATAAAAATGGCTGAAACAAAGTATGGGAAACATATTATCACCGGTGTAAGACCTGACTTAAAGTTGCCTTCGTTCAGGCACGAGACTAAAGAGATAGTCGATAGGAAGACTCGTTTAATATATTTGGATGAAGAGGTCATAAAGGGGGCTTTCTATGTGGAATGTGTCTGGTACTGGAGAGGGACTGATACACCCGAGGTAGGAGCTCATACACACCCTTTTGACGAAGTCATAACATTTTTTGGAACTAATCCGGAAGACCCGCAGGATTTATGTGGAGAAGTCGAATTATGGTTGGAGGACGAAAAGCATATACTAACCAAGAGCTGTCTAGTCTTTGTGCCAAGGGGAATGAAGCACTGCCCATTGATTATCAGGAGGGTAGATAGACCTATATTCCATTTCACCACTGGTCCTGGCGGCAAGTATGCTTGAAAGGAAAAGTAATTTTTCCAATAGTAGGAGAGGCTGCCAAAGCGAAGTTTCCAGGATAAACAGGTTCTAAGGTGACAAGGAGGTAAAAATAGGTAGAGTAGAAGGTAAAGTAGCGATTGTGACCGGTAGCGGATTGGGGATCGGTCGGGCGACTTGTTTGCTTCTGGCAAAAGAAGGTGCGAAGGTCGCCGTGACCGATATTCTTGATAATGCGGGTAGAGAAGTCGTGTCAGCGATTAGAAATAGCGGTCGTGTGGCTGAATACTGGCATATGGATGTGACTAATGAAAAAGAAGTGGAGCAGGCTTTCGCTGACATCTACAGGAAGTTTGGAAAAATCGATGTCCTCGTCAACAATGCAGGCATCCATGGGGTGAACAAGCCCACTCACGAAATAAACGAAGGGGAATGGGGCGAGGTTATGAATGTGAATGTCAAAGGGGTCTTCCTCTGTACTAAACACGTGATTCCGTACATGAAAGAGGTTGGCGAGGGAAGTATTATCAACCTGTCCTCTGTATATGGCAATGTAGGTGCTGAGGACTGTCCACCATATCACGCATCCAAAGGTGCTGTGCGGTTGATGGCTAAGACGGATGCACTCTTTTACGCAAAATACAAAATCAGGGTCAACTCAGTTCACCCTGCCTTCATCTGGACTCCACTCGTTGAGGATGTTGCACAGACCTATCCAGAGGGGCTTGAGGCGTTCAAGAAGCGCATTGTTAGCCTTCTCCCAATAGGTCATTTTGGAGAGCCGGATGATGTTGCATTCGGTATTCTTTACCTTGCATCTGATGAATCCAAGTATGTGACCGGTAGTGAGTTAGTTGTAGACGGAGGCTATACAGCCCAGTAATCTTCGGCAGAATTGTTGGCGAATCTGCAAGTTAAACTTGAATTACCGAACACAAAAGGAGGCTACTCTTATGTCCCAAGCAGCCAAGAAAGTCCCAGTATCTGAGGCAAAGATAAGTCTTGTGGTGAACGGGGATTTATATAAAGTGAGGGTCCAGTCGAACTGGACCCTTCAGTATGTGCTCCACAATGAACTTGGGTTGACAGGAACCAAAGAACTCTGTAACGAGGGAGCCTGTGGTGCTTGTGCTGTAATTCTGAACCGGAGAGCAGTTCTGTCATGCATGGTGCTTGCCATAGAATGTCATGGCAAAACCATAGAGACGGTAGAAGGAATCGCCAGAGCCAAGCACTCACTTGTGGAAGCGTACGTCAAGCATAGCTGCATGCAGTGTGGTTACTGCACGCCTGGTTTTATAGTCACCGCAAAAGCCTTATTGGACAGGAATCCTAACCCAACAGAAGAGGAAGTAAAGGAAGCTCTGGTGGGCAATCTGTGTAGGTGTGGGACATATCCCCAACATATCAAAGCAGTGCTGGAAACAGCCAGTAATTTGCGTGGAGGATAGAGCATATGACTGACGACGAAATGGCAAAAATGTTAGAGCTGTTTGATAATTTAAGGGCTGATAAGTATCCCTTAAAGGAATACACGAGCGTAGGGAGACGCGGTGTACGTCGGTTAGATGGGTATGAGAAGGCAACTGGAGCTGCAAAATATACGATGGATGTACAATTGCCGGGGATGCTGTATGCAAGATTCCTTACATCCCCTTACCCTCATGCAGAAATAAAGAGCATGGACACCAGCAAAGCCGAGGCGTTGCCAGGTGTAAGAGCTATACTGAGATATGACGACCCAGAGCTACCACCTGAAGCAGACTTGGGTGGGCATGAACCATCGTCCGAGCCAGTCCTTCTTAAGGTAGCTCATTTCCAGGGGGAAGAAGTGGGTGCTGTTGTGGCTGCTGATAGCGAGGAAATCGCTGAACAGGCGCTTAAGTCGATAGATGTAGAATGGGAAGAACGCCCCTTTGTTTTAGACCCAGAGGAAGCCTTGCAGCCAAGTGCTCCCTTAGCAGACCCTGAATCGCACCCTGACAGGAATCTATACTGGGAAGATGTCGAAAAGCACGGCGATGTTGAGAAAGGTTTTGCAGAGGCTGATAAGGTAATTGAATTCAAGTTGAGACAGAGCCTGAATACGTGGATTGGGCCAGAGCGCCCTTGTGGTGTGTGGAGGTGGAGTGGGGACTGCCCGGAGGTCTGGGTTAAGCAGCAGCGCCCACATATATGCAAACGTGCCATAGCTTCTTGGTTTGGTGGTATACCCATGAATAAGATCCAAATCCACTGTCTTTATCAAGGTGCCAGTTTTGGTGGGTGGAGTCAGATGTCCTGGAATATGGGGGGACATTATTGTGCTGCAGTGCTGGCTAAAAAAACAGGCAGACCGGTTAAGTGGGTATTTAATAGGAGGGAAGACTTCTATGGTGGGGAGATGGATGAGGGGGTATATTATTTTGAGGTAGGAACTAAACTGGATGGAACAATCACGGCAGTTAAAGGGAGGGCGGTATTTACCAACCAGCTATTGCCGTTCTTTGGCTTTGTCAGGCATTTTCATGAAAATACTAAGATCCCAAACATATATGGCAAGACAGAAGTAGTGAGGGTAAATAAAGGACCAACAGTTCCAACACGTTGTGAACAGAACTCAAATTGCCACAGTCTTACTTTGGTATTTAATCATGTAGCCGATGCACTGGGGCTTGACCCAACAGAAGTTGCCCTTAAAAACGACGGTGCTGAAGGACATGACATGACACGGCTGAATAGTCGTAAGGCAGAGATGGGATTCCAAGTTAGAGATAGCTTAAAAGAATGCGTAGAGAAAGGGAAAGCAACCATAGGTTGGGACGAGAAATGGCATGCACCAGGAACAAAGAGACTTCCTAACGGTAAGATGCATGGCTTAGGCTTTACCTGGACACATGAATGGGAGGATTCAGCGGGGTCAAGTGAAATAGGTATACGCATTGAGCGCAATGACGGAACGGCTACCATCTTTGGTTGTCGTGCCGATGTTGGACTTAATGCTGAGACAGCCTACTGTCAAATTGCAGCTGACGAACTGGGAATGCGCATCGAAGATGTTCATTACAATCCGCAAATCGATGTTGGTTTTTTCGCTATGACACCCGATTCGTCCACCAATATGTCTGTCAATGGGTTTGCGGTTAGAAATGCTGCCAGACTCCTGAAAAGAAAGATTCTTGAAGCAGCTACAAGTCCTCGAGCGGCAACGCAGTTGGGTAGTGCTCCTCCTGCCTTCCCAGGCAAAAAACCTGAAGAGCTGGACATCAAAGATAGTGTAATATATGAGAAGGCAAATCCGTCAAATCAAATGGCGCTCGCAAAATTTGTTGGCTATTCTGGTGCTATGGGACCGATTGGCTCACCGCGTGGCGAGCCAGCGCCCTCTGTCAAAGGTGTCAGGCATCCTTTCACTTGGCCTCTCTTTGCCTATGGCTGGCAGGTTCAGATTGGAGCTTACGCAGGTGCCCGTCTCCGTTTGTGTCGGCAGGCACATTTCATGGAAGTCGAGGTGGATACAGAAACTGGGGAAGTTGATGTGGTGCGGGTGGTTACCGTTAATGATGTGGGCAAAGTAATAAACTGGGAGGGTTGTGAAGGGCAGCAATACGGTGGAGCCTATATGGGGGTGGGCAGGGGTCGGAGTGAGGAGGTCGTCCACGACCCAATGACAGGCGTCATGCTTAATGGCAATCTTTTGAATTATAAGATTCCGACGATGCTTGACATCGGGCGCATAGATACTATCCTTGTGGAAACTGGGATGGGGTATGGTCCCTATGGGGTCGTTGGCATCGGTGAGGACGTAGCCACTGTTATGCCTTCGCTTATTAGTCCAGCTGTCCACAATGCTATAGGCAAATGGGTTGATGACTTCCCTATCACTCCAGACAAAGTCCTTAAGGTATTGGGCAAAGCATAAAGAGTTAGTGTTAATGAAGACATTCAAGCATGTAGACGTGTTTACAACTGAAGAGGCAACCTCAATCCTCAAGGACTACGGGAGAAAGGCGAGGGTCATCGCGGGTGGTACAGACCTGTTGGGCCAAATAAAAGATGACGTATTACCTGAATACCCAGAGGTCATAGTAAATGTCAAGACCATTTCAGGTCTGGATTATATTAGAGAAGAAAGCCAAACGTTGAGGATAGGTGCTCTAACCAAGCTGGAGGATATAGCCAAAGACAGGACGGTGAAGGACAAGTATTCCATGCTGGCCGAGGCAGCCAGCAGGACAGCTTCGCCGCATATCAGGGAAATGGGTACTATAGGAGGTAACATCTGTCAAAGCAACAGGTGTTGGTACTACTGGGTTCCTGACAATAGGTTCTACTGCACGAGGAAAGGTGGCAGAGTGTGCTACGCCATAACCGGGGACGGGAGATATCATTCCATATTTGGCGGCGCAAGAGTAAATGGCACGCCTTGCTACACAGATTGCCCAGCTAACCTGGATATAGCTTCATACCTAAGTAAAATCAGGGACGGCGACCTGCCTGAAGCTGCTAAAATACTGCTCAATCTTAATCCTCTTCCTTCAGTAACGGGAAGAGTCTGCCCCCACTTCTGCGAGCAGGACTGTAATCGGGGTAAGTTCGATGAAGCCATCTCTATAAGGTCTATCGAGCGGTTTGTGGGCGATTACATTCTTGAGAACGCAACCGAAATCATCAAACCCCCCGAAATCGACGTTAAAAAAAGTGTAGGCATTGTTGGCTCTGGACCGGCAGGTCTTTCAGCCGCATATTATCTTAGGAGGTTCGGTCACAGCGTAACCGTTTTTGAGAAAATGGAAGAACCGGGTGGGCTACTCACCTACGGTATACCGCCGTATAGATTGCCAAAGGCTATCGTTAAAAGCCAGGTCAAAGCTCTAAAGAGTATGGGAATTGAATTCAAGCTCAAGACCAACATAGGCAAAGACGTGAGTATTAAGAAACTCATGGAGAGTTTTGACGCTATATTCCTTGCCTGCGGAGCTTGGAAAGAAAGGCCGTTCGGGATAAAAGGGGAGAAATTAATGATGTCTGGCTTGGAGTTCCTGAGAAATTCGAATCTCGGGGTTAGGGAGGTTCCTGGACGGAAAATAGCGGTGATAGGTGGTGGAAACGTCGCCATAGACGTTGCCAGGACACTACTGAGGTTAGGGGCTGAACCTGTTATTATTTATAGGCGTAGCGAGGCGGAAATGCCAGCAGTAAAGGAGGAGGTTGACAAGGCTCAACAAGAGGACATTCAAATACAGTTCCTTACACTACCAGTTGAAGCATCTAAGGAAGGTAGCAGGGTAGTCCTGAAGTGCGTAAGAATGAGACTCGGACCTTTAGATGAGACTGGAAGAGCTCAGCCAATACCTGTAGAGGGCTCGGAATTCACTACTGAGTTTGATGCTGTAATGAAGGCAATTGGGGAAGAACCAGACACTTCAATTATCCCTGCTGAGTACCTCGATGAGGTGGGACGGCTGAAAGTAGATGTCTCTACGCATTCCCTAGGCAAAAATGTCTTTGCTGGAGGGGATTTCATCACCGGACCGTCAACAGTTGTCGCTGCCATAGCTGCAGGGAGGAGAGCTGCAAGCTCCATAGACCAATATCTTGGAGGTACGGGAACACAGAGTGGAGAAAAGGATAGCGAGACTGTTAAGCTGCCCGAGAAGTTCAACAGTTCATACCTTAAGAAAACAAGCAGGGTTAGTGCTCCAGAACTCCCGGCATCGGAGAGAATTAAGAACGTAGATGTTGAGGATGTTAGCAGTCTGGATTTGAGTGAAGTCGAAACAGAGGCAAATAGATGTTTCAATTGTGGATGCGTGGCAGTTAACTCGTCAGACATAGCCCCAGCACTAATAGCTTTAGATGCTAAAATCAGAACTACAAAGAGAGTTATTGAAGCGGAGAAGTTCTTCACAGTGGAAGGCGACAAGACGACAGTTCTGGATAATGATGAGATGGTGATAGAAATTGAAGCCCCAGCACCTAATGCTGGTACCAAGTCCAAGTTCATTAAGTTTGCGCTTAGGAAGTCAATAGACTTCCCCATAGTTAACTGTGCAGCCGCAATAGAAAGTGAGAATGGAGTAGTCAAGGCAGCCAGGGTATGCTTGAACGCAGTATACAACAATCCTTACAGGGCAACCAAGGCAGAGGAGTTTATTAGAGGTAAATCGATTGACGATTCAAGTGCCGAAGGTGCTGCTGATGCAGCAATCACAGACGTGTGTCCATTGATAAACAACAGGTACAAGATTCAGATAGCAAAGACGCTTGTTAAAAGAGCAATATTAGCCTGTAATCCTAACCCCTTAGGCGGATTTTGAGGAGAGTTATGCCGATGGAAAATACCACAGGTCAGGGATTCGCAAATGTAGATAAGTATTATCAGGATTACGGGGTTCGAGCCAAGGAGCTAAAGAAACAGGGTAGAAAAATAATTGGCTATCTATGTGCTTATGTACCCTTGGAAATAATTACTGCGGCTGGTTTTATTCCCTTCAGGATAAGGGGAGACGTGCATGAACCAATTACCAAGGCTGATACTCAGATGGAAACTATCGCTTGTTCTCTTGTTCGTAGTTGCTTTGATGCGTCGCTTAAGGGTAGTTACGACTTCCTGGATGGACTGGTTCTACCTCATTCCTGTGACAGTGTCTGTCGGACTTATGATGTGTGGAAGTACAATTTGGGACTTCGGTACTCTCACCTTGTTGACGTCCCTCATTCAACTGATAATTCGTCACTTGAGTTCTTCAAAGCAGTACTGGGTACGTTTAGAAAAAGCCTGGGAAGATTTGCGGGGAAGGAGATCTCTGATAAGGAGTTAGCCCGGGTTATTCAGGTCTACAATCAATGCCGGGCTAAGGTTCGAGAGCTATATGAATTAAGGAAAACAGTGCCGCCTCTAATTTCAGGTTCAGAAGTAAGCAAAGTATTAATTGCAGCGACGAGTATCCCAGTTGAAGAGTCTATTGAACTGCTGGGTAGCGTTATTGACGAGGTCAGGGCGAGAGGCAGTGCTTTGCCTCCTAAATCTACTCGAATAATGGTTGTTGGTGCCGAAGTTGACGATGTGGCATTTATTAACCTAATCGAGAATAGCGGCGCCAATGTGGTAGTTGATTACCTTTGCCCCGGAGCCAGGGAATACGAGGCAGATGTAGAGCTTACCCAAAACCCGATAGATGGTATAGCAGAGCGCTATTTGAGGAAGATAAACTGCGCTCGGACTTATCGTGACAAAACAGGCAATTATGAAGAGTACCTGGAGCAGAGATTTGGGCATATTGGTCGTGCCATTAAAGATTTCAAGGTTGATGGAGTGATACTTATTATTTACAGGTATTGTGACCCTTACGGGTTTGAGGTACCAGCGATGAAGAGCTACATAGAGTCTAAAGGTACTCCCGTGCTTTATCTTGAGGATGAATATTCAATGACAGCTATCAGTCGGCTGAGGACAAGGATTCAGGCATTTCTGGAAATGATTGGTTGAAATACTATTATGTAGAAGGTGAGGGAAATGACCGAGGAGAAAAAACCGGAGGAGAGGAAGAAGAGGAGGACAGCTACCGAGGCAGCGAGCAAAATTGGCTCGATGGTGAAGGCTATGATTGCCGATACCCTTCGGGCTAAAGAGGAGGGAAAAACCATAGCCTATACTTTTATTTGTTGTAGTTATGATGAGAT
>CAZJMM010000017.1:0-11607 GCA_964547155.1 uncultured Dehalococcoidaceae bacterium
ATTCGGGACATGCTTTTGCCCAGAGACCAAGATCGTTTTTGTGGCAAGGTAGAGAGTACAATGTCTCCGAAGTAGAGAGGGAGTGGCAAGAGCCTGGTAAGAAGTTTTTCAAAGTTCGTACCGAAGATGAGGAAATCTTTGAGCTTTGCTACAATCACTCCCAGGACGAATGGTTGATTATTGAGTTAGTCTAATTCTTGAATCTTTAGAGGAGGGCGAAATGAAACAAATTTTTGAGATTTTAGAAAATAATGCTCGAGCTACATCACAACAAATTTCCAAAATGACGGGTATCCCTGTCACCGAGGTAGAAAAGGCAATCAAGCAAGCTGAAAAGGATAAAACTATCCTGAAGTATAAAACTATGATCAACTGGAGCAAATTAGGGGAGGAGCAGGTATGGGCTATAGTTGAAGTCAAAGTTGTTCCACAACGAAATGTAGGCTTTGATGCTATAACTGAACGCATTTACCGCTTTCCTCAAGCTCGCTCAGTCTATCTAGTCTCAGGTACATACGATTTAGCTGTATTAGTAGTCGGCAAAACCATGCAAGAAATTGCTGCTTTTGTCACTGAAAAGTTAGCTCCTTTAGAAACAGTACAAGGCACAGCCACATACTTCCTTCTCAAGAGATACAAGGAAGACGGCGAAATTTTAGAAGGAGAAGGAGGAGTGAAACGCCTCCCCATAACTCCATAATCACCCTGTGCCCACATTTACTACTTTTGAAAAGAGGAAACTCTTATGTCAGCAGTTCCATTAAACCGTATTAAATCTACATACCAGTTTTTGTCTGCCCGTGTGAATAATGTTTCGCCTTCAGGCATTAGAAAATTCTTTGATCTACTGTCCTCTGTAGAGGATGTTATCTCCCTGGGAGTAGGCGAGCCGGATTTCGTGACACCCTGGCAAATTCGAGAGGTAGCTATCTATTCTTTAGAAAAGGGCTACACCATGTATACTTCAAACTACGGCTTGCCAGAATTACGCCAAAAGCTGGCAGAGCATCTTGAATCCCAATACTTAGGCTATAACCCAAACACCGAGCTTCTCATCACCACCGGTGTTAGCGAAGGGCTTGACCTCGCCCTAAGAGCCATTCTTAACCCTGGAGACGAAGTCATCATGCCTGACCCCTGTTATGTTGCTTACCCAGCCTGTACTCTTCTTGCTGAAGGAAAACCAGTGACAGTGCCGACCACGGAGCAAAATGACTTTCAAATTAAGGCAAGTGATATTAAAACACGGATTAACCACCGCACCAAAGCTATTCTAATTGGCTACCCGTCTAACCCGACCGGTGCAATAATGCCTAGGGATGAGTTAGCTCAAATTGCTGATATCGCCGATGAGTATAACCTTATTGTAATCTCGGACGAGATTTATGGACGGCTGGTCTACGATGTAGACCATGTTTGCTTCGCCAGCTTACCCAGGATGAGAGATAGGACTATCTTACTTAGTGGCTTCTCTAAAGCCTATGCCATGACGGGGTGGCGAATAGGCTACGCTGCTGCCAATCATCAAATCATTGAAGCCATGACTAAAATTCACCAATACACTATACTGTGTGCCCCAATAACAGCACAAATGGCAGCCATTGAAGCTTTGAAGAGCGCAGATAATGAAGTTGAGGCAATGGTAAGAGACTACGACCGTCGGCGTCGGTTCATGCTTGAAGGGTTAAAGGACATCGGCTTGACCTGCTTCGAACCCAAAGGCGCCTTTTATACTTTCCCTTCCATAAAGGTCACCGGTATGACCTCTGAAAAGTTTGCTGAGAGACTCCTGCTTGAAGAAAAAGTAGCGGTTGTCCCCGGCTCGGCCTTTGGGCAATGCGGTGAAGGTTATATACGCTGCTGTTATGCTACTTCTTTAGCCGATATTGAAGAAGCCCTGAAAAGAATGGGCAGGTTCGTGAGCAAATACAAACAGAAAACCTAAAGTTAACCGATCATTCCCTACTCAGGCCCTCGAGAAAAGGCAAACCTTACATATAAGCATCGTACAAGCTTCGTCAAACATATTTTATAAACGATTGCCAACCCTACTAAGAAATTCTACGCCAAAGTTACTATTAAGAATCTTATTAGCAGCAATAACCCCCCGACTTTCAAAAGTGGCTGGCTTGCCTTGCCAGTCGTTAATTATTCCACCAGCTTCCACAACCAGCAATATACCACTGGCAATGTCCCAGGGAAAAATGAAACGGTGAAGATAGAGGTCAATACGCCCACAAGCAACATAAGCCAAACCTAAAGACGCTGAACCCATAAGCCGTACAGCATGAACATTGGGCCACAGTTCAGTAATTATGTCAAGTGACTCCTGGCCTCGTACTGTGTCATAACCCAGGTCAAGTCCAATCAAGGAAGCCTCGAGTGAGACTTTGTCAGAAACATGAATGCGCCGGTCATTAAGATAAGCCCCCTCTCCTTTTCGGGCATAAAACAGCTCATTTCGGCTCGGGTCATATGTAACTCCGGTAAGAATTTCGCTGTCTTTGACTAAGGTCACATTTATGCAAAAGAAAGGAATACCAAAAACATAATTGTTTGTCCCATCCAGTGGATCGACTATCCAAGTGTAACCGGAAACAGTAATAGGTGAGTCTGTTTCTTCAGACACAACACCAAAGTCCGGATATTCATATCTCAGAAGCTTTAATATAGTCTCCTGAGACAGAAAATCTACCTCGGAAACAAGATCCCCTCTGCCTTTAGATTTAGTTTTCTTGCTGGAGTGAAAATTAGTTAATAAAACTTGCCCAGCTGCTTTGGCAGCTTCAGCAGCAACTTGAAGAGCGGTCTTCCCACTTCGAGATAAAGGCAAATCAGTCACAGACACGCTCGGGAAAGGGGCGCTTAAGGAGCCCCATTTTTTCTTTAACTTCTTCCAATGTCTCCTTGGCGATAGCCTGAGCCCGACAAGCTCCGTCAGCCAAGACTTCGAGTACATACTCTGGTTTGGCTGAGAGGGAAGCTCGTCTTTCCCGAAAAGCAGCCAAGGCATCATTAATCCCTTTGGCGAGGAGAGTCTTGCAATCAACACAACCAATATCAGCAGCCCGGCATTGGATAGCAATTCCTTCTACCCGCTCCGGATTAAAAAAGTTGTGAAGCCGATAGACGTTGCAGACCTCAGGATGCCCGGGGTCAGAACGGTAGCGACGCGCCGGATCAGTAACTGCTGTCAGCACTCGCTGCAGGGTTTCTTCAGGTGTAGCCGCAAGTTCAATCTGGTTATCGTAGCTCTTACCCATCTTCTGCACACCGTCCAAACCGATAACCAACGGAAAGGAAGTGAGTTTAGCCTGAGGTTCAGGAAAAGTAGGACCAAAGGTAGAATTGAAGCGGCGAGCTATTTCCCGTGCTAACTCCAAATGAGGCAACTGATCCTCCCCTACCGGTACAACCTCTGCTTTATAGAGAATAATGTCTGCCGTCATTAACACTGGATAGCCTACTAATCCATAGTTGACATTATGGGGCTGCATGCGTGCCTTCTCCTTAAAAGTAGGTACTCGCAACAACCAACCTAACGGAGTCAACATGCTGAGCAAGGTGTGAAGTTCCATCACTTCAGGAACGTGGGACTGAACAAAGAGAATGCTTTTCTTAGGGTCAAGACCAGCAGCTAACCAGTCAAGTACCATTTCATAAATGTTCTCTTTAAGTTGAGCTGTGTCCTCAAGGGTGGTCAGAGAATGGATGTCCACTATACAGTAGACGCAGTTGTAGTCCTCTTGGAGACTAACATAATTTTGAATAGCTCCTAAGTAATTGCCTACATGTTGCCTGCCAGTTGGTCTGGCACCTGAAAAAACTCGCTGTTTCACCATATCTACATTCGCTCTGGCGCTGTTATTCCCATTAGATGAAGAGTGTTAGCTAAAACAATCTGAGCGGCTTTCACCAGTTTAAGCCTTGCCTGAGTCAAAGCCGAATTTTTTGATATAACTCGACAGTATTTATAGAAGCTATGAAAATCAGTAGCCAAGTCTTGGGCATAGTAAGGGAGATGATGAGGTTCCAAAGTTTTAGCCACTGTCTCCACAATTTCCGGTAACAACGTCATCTTTCGTATTAAGGTCAGCTCTGGTTCTGTAGTAAGTGAGGAAACATCGCCTTGACCATAGTCAATCTGTCTTTCCTTGGCTAATCGGAGAATGCTGGCAATCCGGGCGTGAGCATACTGTACATAATAAACAGGATTCTCTGCGGACTGCCTCTTAGCAAGTTCAAGGTCAAAATCCATCTGGCTATCAGCAGAACGACTAAGGAAGAAAAAGCGGCAGGCATCTTTTCCTACTTCATCTATGACTTCTGCTAAAGTGACAATATCACCACTTCGCTTAGACACTTTCACTATTTCATTACCACGACGCAATGTCACCATTTGACAAATTATTATTCTCAACCGCTCGGGATTCAACCCAAGAGCATTCATAACTGCCTTCATGCGTGACACGTGCCCTTGGTGGTCAGCACCCCAGATATTGATTACTATGTCAAAGCAACGCTCAAGGAACTTGTTATAGTGATAAGCAATATCAGAGGCAAAATAAGTGGGCAAGCCATCGCTGCGAATTAGGACATTATCTTTATCTTCACCCAAGGTACTCGACGTAAACCACACAGCACCTTCTTTCTCATTTATGTAGTTATTTCTCCGAAGCAACGCCATAACCTTATCATATTGACCACCTTGGTACAGGCTTCGTTCGCTAAACCAGACATCAAAGTCAACACCCAATAACTCTAAATCACGCTTGAAGTTTCTTATTATCTCGCCAAGTCCTATTTCTCCCAGTTGCTGAACAGCTTCCAGCTGAGGCATAGCCAAAAATCGGTCACCTTCTTTATTAGTGATTTCCTTAGCTAATTCAACCATGTAGCCACCAAAATAACCCTCGGCAGGTAACTCCGCCTTCACTCCAAGACATTGCTGGTAACGGGCATAAAGAGAGCGGCTAAAAGACTCAATCTGACTACCCATGTCATTGATATAATACTCTTGTTCGACAGTGTAGCCAGCAGCACTCAGCACATTGGCTAAGGTACTACCGAGAACAGCACCGCGACCATGTCCAACATGAAGGGGTCCAGTGGGGTTAACACTAACGAATTCAATCTGTAAACGAGAACCTTTACCTAAATCAATGGCACCGTAATTGCTACCTGCTTCCAGAATAGAATCCACCTGAGATGTCAGCCACTTACTTCTCAGACTAAAATTAATAAATCCAGGCGGCGCCACCCGAATTTCATCTACTTCAGCAACTGGTGGCATGAGTTCAACAATCTTGTTGGCGAGAGCTAAAGGACTCACCCCGGCAGCTCGAGCCAGCTTCAGAGGCAAGCTAGAAGCATAATCGCCATGTTCTGGATTCTGCGGATGCTCTACAGTCACCTCGGGTAGCGTTGAAGAGACAACAATACCCTTTTGCTGGGCTTCCACTACCGCTTTTTCCAGTATTTCAGCAAGTTTATGTCTAAGCACTTTATTTCTTTTTTGTAGTTGCCTTCTTGCTCACTTCTTTGGCGGCGGTCTTTTTAGTTCTGACACACCTTGGCATATCTTTCTCCTCCCCTTTTTTCTATATTATAGCTATTCCCTGATATTAGCTCCACTCCCCGCCAGTTTTCCATACCCGAGCCAATTCTTGAACCAGAAGGCGATGTTCAAGAGACTCAAGTCGAGGGTCTCTCCCAAAAAGATTCACGGCTTCCCCACGTGCCATCTCAAGAAGTGCTACATCTGATAAACGTGCCATGCGAAGGTCAGGTAGACCGCTCTGTTTAGTACCAAAAAACTCACCCGGGCCACGCATTTTTAGGTCTTCCTCAGCCAAGACAAAACCATTATTGACTTTCTCCATCAGACTTAATCGCTCTTCCCCTTCAGGAGACGGGTTTTCAGCCAGAAGCAAGCAGTAACTCTGCTCTCTTCCTCTGCCAACCCGACCCCGGAATTGATGTAGCTGGGAAAGTCCAAAGCGGTCAGCACCTTCTACTAACATCACTGTAGCATTAGGCACGTCAATACCTACTTCTACCACGGGCGTGGACACCAAAATGTCAAGAAGACCATCACGAAATCGCCTCATTACCTTTTCTTTTTCCATAGCCGCCATACGGCCATGTAGCAAACCCAATTTCAAATCTGGAAATACACCCTCAGACAACCTTTCGTATTCGGCTGTGGCTGCCTTAGCTTCTATGTTCTCTGACTCTTCGATAAGAGGGCAAATGATGAAAGCCTGCCGCCCCGTGGTGACTTCACGCCTGACGAAATCATAAGCCCGCTCCCTATACCCAGGCTCGAGCCATCTCGTCTTAACAACCTGTCGCCCCGGAGGCAACTCGTCAATTACCGAAAGGTCTAAATCGCCATAAAACGTCAGAGCCAAAGTTCTGGGAATAGGGGTGGCAGTCATTACCAACACGTGAGGGTTGAACCCTTTCTGGCGTAAAGCGGAGCGCTGTAAAACACCAAAACGGTGCTGCTCATCTATTACTGCCAGAGCTAAGGATGAGAATTCCACGCCTTCCTGAATAAGAGCATGAGTCCCAATGACAATGTTTACCTCGCCCTGACTGATTCGACTTCGTATGTCATCTTTCTCCCTTTCAGAGAGAGAACCTACAAGCAGGGAGATATTAATAGGCTTAGGCAGTATCCCGTAATAAGAACATAAAGTTTTTGTTTCTTGCCTCTGGTTACTGATTTTTTCAAAAAGCTGACAGATATTGTGAAAATGCTGTTCGGCTAAAATCTCGGTTGGCGCCATTAAGGCTGATTGATAACCATCGCCAGCTGCAGCTAGCAATACAGTAGCAGCAACCACCGTTTTTCCACTCCCCACCTCACCCTGAAGCAACCTTGACATGGCTTTCGGTCGTGCCACGTCTGCTAAAATCTCTTTAACCACTCGCTTTTGGGCTAAAGTCAAAACAAATGGCAGACTGTCATGAAATTTACTGATAAGCTGCCAATCTACAGTTAAAACCTTACCCGGCTGGCTTTCTTCCCAATCTCGTTTCTTCGATAACACACCCAACTGCAGAAGAAATAGTTCATCAAAAGCTAAGCGCTCTCTTGCTTTGCTTTTCATTGACTGGTCATCGGGATAATGAGCCTGGACAATTGCTTGAGGCAGGTTTAAAAGCTGACACTCGCGCTTCGTTTCCAGAGGCAAAAAGTCAGTTACCGCCCCTACCCAATTATCAACCGCTCCCTTAATTAATTTCCTCAATTGCCGTTGATACAAACCCTGAGTCAAAGGATAGACGGGAACCAACCGCCCAGTATGTATTAATTCCTGCTCCTTGACCAGTTCCCATTCCGGAGATTCGAAAACTCGTTGATTTTTAAAGATACTAACCTTACCACTAAGGACTACCTTGGCATTAGTGGGTAAACTCCTGGCTAAGTAAGGCTGATTGAACCACACCGCCCTGACATTCCCTGTTTCATCGCCAATCACTGCCTCAGTACCTCGCCGGTTCCCTAGAAGAGCTACATGAGCTTCCCAGATTATACCCAGGATAGTCTGGTCTTCACCTTCTTTAAGTTCAGCAATAGGTTTTCTTTGACTGTAGTCCAGATGCCGCCTGGGGAAGAAATAGAGCAGGTCCCGCACTGTTTGCACGCCAAGCTTAGCTAATCGGTTAGCTAATTTTGGAGCAATACCTTTCACAATTGTTGCCGGTGAGTCCAAATCACCAACAGTGGACACCTGAACTTTAGAAACAGTCACAGGTTTATCTATTGACAAAAAAGGTTCGGGGGGTTGAGTTACTACTCGTTTCTTCAAATTATTGAGTCCCACCAGCAGATTAAGTACTTCTGCTACCCATTCCCGTCGCTTTTCTTTGTCCCAGTCTTTGTAATTCGATTTAGCTAACTTGAGTTCTTTAATACGGGTGAGTAAATGAGGGCTGTTTACTTGCTCTTCAATTTGCCTCGCCCACTTGTGAAGAAATTTATCCAGACCACCAATCACTGCTGTGTCTGAATAATCTCTCTTATGCTCTAATTGGAGTATGGTTCGTAAAGATTCAATACTCATAACAAGACCAGTTTTTGGAAGCTAGATTCCAGCTTAGTTTTGGGGACTGCAGGTCAGTCGTCTCTCTAAAAACCAAAGCTAAAACTCCGGGACTGGCACGAATACCTAAAGTCCGACCCCATCTACTCTATGGCTTCAAGAACCGACACCCCCAGAGCGTGAGGTCCGACATGGGCACCCACCGCCGGACTGACTTTAGTCTGGTAAATTCGTTCTTCAGGGACTATTTGTTTAAGCTTCTGAGCTAAGACCTCCCGTTCATCAGGAGTGGTAGCATCTTCAACAGCTATACTATCTATACGGGGAAACCCCTTAACAAAATTTACCAAGAAATCCATAGCTTGCGCTCGATTGCGGGCTCTACCGTAAGGATAAACTTCTCCATTTTTCAAACCAATAAGAGGGTTCACTCTTAGCAGACTTCCCAACAGAGCTTGAGCTCGACCAATACGCCCACCCCGCCTCAAATATTCCAGCGTATCAAAAGATACAAGTACATGAACTCCGGGGGCAGCTTTTTTCACAGCATTGCTCACTTCCTCCAAATTGGCTCCTTTTCGAGCCAATTTGCTTGCCAAAAGGACTAAAAGCATTTCACCCCCAATCCCAGACGTAGAATCGACTACCTCAATCCGGCAATCAGTTTTCACCATAGTCTTTGCCTGAAGAGCTGACTCGTAAGAAGCACTGAGCCTACTGCCAGCAGTAACAACTAAAATTTCACTGGTTTCCGTAGCCAATCTGGTGAAAACCTCAACCCAGATGCCCGGTCCCGCTGCTGAAGTCGCCGGAAATATGCGGCTCTTGGCTAACTTATCATAGAATTCTTCAGTAGTCAGGTCTACATTGTCTCGATAAGACTCAGTACCGAAATGGAGGTACAGAGGCACCACTGTAATCCCCAGTTCTTTCGCTAACTGAGGAGGTAAATCGGAAACACTATCAGTAACAATCTTGACCAAGGACTCACTCCAATGAAATTATGAAGTCATAGTGGGGTTGACCACCACTGATTAACTCCATCTGCTTGCCAGGATATTTATTGCCAATTTCCTGGGCTATAGCCTCAGCCTCCTCCGGTTTAGTCCCAGCACCATAATAAAGAGTCATCACCTCAATCGTTTCCACTCCCACTTTATCAAGAGCTTGGAAAATAACCGCAGCCATTTCATCACCAGCAGCAACTAAATCCTCATCATCAACAACAGCAATCACCTGTCCTTTCTTTATGGGTAAACCCTTTATCTGAGTAGTCCTTACTGCTCTGGTGATTTCCACCGTCTTTACTGACGTCGCTGCCTCACCCATAGCTTGAGCATTTTCTTCCAACGCTTTTTCATACCCAAAAGAAAGAAGAGCGGCAATTCCTTGAGGCATAGTCTTGGTGGGCACTACCGTTACTTGTTTAGATGTCAAGGGCCCGACTTGAGAGGCGGTAAGAATTATATTTTTGTTGTTAGGCAAAAGAATGACTTTGTTTGAAGGTACTGACTCCACAGCCTGTAGCAATTCTCTAACACTGGGGTTCATAGTCTGTCCCCCGGAAACTATAGCAACAGTCCCCAAGCTGCGAAAAACTTCTTTCATGCCTTCACCCAAAGCCACAGCTACTACCGCAACATCCATTGCCGGCAGTCTTTCCTTCTGCATTCCGAGATACTCCCGGTGTTGGTCATCCATATTCTGGACTTTAACCTGATGTAAAACACCTAATGAGGTAGCATAACGGAGTACAACGCCGGGATCGAAGGTATGGATATGCACACGCACATTTGATTCATCACCGACCACGATAAGGGACTGTCCTTTTACTTCCAGCCTTTTTCGAATCCTATCCGGGCTAAGTCTTTGTCCCTCAATTAAGAATTCGGTGCAATAGCCATAAGGTTCTTCCACCTCAGCGGTAAGACTAATTACTTTAGGGATTAAAGGTACAGTAGAGGCAATTATCTGTGGCTTGCGGAAAGGCGTGGCGTCCGTCTCTCCTTTGAGATAACGTGACACGCCTTCCAACAGGTTATACAAGCCCTGCCCACCAGCATCCACCACTCCAGCTTCCCGTAACACAGGCAATAACAAAGGTGTCTCGGCAACCGATTCTTTAGCGGCATTGACCAAAGCTTCAACAACTGCCGCTAAGTCTTCAGGGTTCTCTTTAGCCGCTGCCTCAGCAGCTTTAGCCACATCGCGGATTACCGTTAAAATAGTGCCTTCTACCGGTCGCGATAGTCCGGCATACGCAGTTTGAGATGCTACCGTTAATGCCTGAGCTAGGTCATTAGCCGTAAAAGACTCCTTCCCCTCAAGTCCTTTAGCCAAACCCCGTAGAATCTGGGACAAAATGACTCCCGAATTACCACGAGCTCCCATCAAAGCCCCATAAGCCATAGCCTTGATTACTGCCGAAGCGCTTCGGTCAGGGGCTCGGAAGGCTTCCTCCATGGTTGAACGCATTGTAAGAACCATATTCGTCCCGGTATCGCCATCGGGGACCGGGAAGACATTTATGGCGTCAATATCTGGAGCACCTTTCTCAAGCCAGGCAGCCCCGGCGGAAAACATTTCCCGCAAATCTTGCCCCGTAGCTACAGCTATTTGCTTCATAGTCTTTGCCTGACCTACCCAAATTATGCTATTATGAACAGCATCTTACAACAAATTACTTTTATGGTAAAGAGGACTCAAACTTGGCTATAAGATGCGACCTTTGTGGAAAGACCGTACAATACGGTCATAGTGTAAGTCATTCCAAGCGGCATACCAAACGGCGCTGGCTACCCAATATCCACCCAGCTACTATCACCATAGATGGTAAACCTCAAAAAGTGAACCTATGTACCAGATGTCTGCGTACCCAGCATAAGTTAGCTACCTGAGCCAACTGCTTGCTTAATCCTTTGTAAAGCCTCAGTAATACTTCTGCCAGTATTGAATATAGCAGCACCAGCTACCAAAACTCTGGCGCCAGCGTTGACTACTTCTGGAGCTAACTCAGCAGTAATTCCACCATCTACTTCCAATTCCACACTCAACCCTCGTTCATCCAATTCCTGCCTGAGACGCTTTATTTTGTTCAACATCTGCGGTATAAAAGCCTGCCCACCAAAACCGGGGTTGACAGTCATAACCAGGGCTAAATCTACCGAATCCAAAATCTCATTCATCAAATCTAAGGAGGTAGCCGGGTTAACGGAGACTCCTGCCTTGATTTTCCTATCCTTTATTTCCTGGACCACCCGGTGAAGGTGCTGACAGGCTTCAACATGAACAGTGATGATGTCGGCGCCAGCTTCAGCAAATTGAGCAATAAATCTCTCTGGGTATTCAATCATCAGATGAACATCCAGAGGTAAATTAGTCCAGCGGCGAAGAGAGGCTACTACTGGTGCTCCTATGGTGATGTTTGGGACAAAATGCCCATCCATGACGTCAACATGGATATAATCAGCCCCGGCTTTGGTCAATTCAACAACTTGCTCACCAAGACGGCTGAAATCAGCAGAAAGGATTGACGGAGCCAATTTTACCTGCC